>NZ_MWJN01000057.1:0-55289 GCF_002027145.1 Microbispora sp. GKU 823
CGCACGGCCCTACGCACCGGGGCGGAATCCGCGCGTACGGCTCCCGAGCTGCCCGGTCGAAGGCCTCCGCCGCGATACAGCAGGTCAGCGGTACCTCACCCAGGCCGTCACTCTGGCCGCTTGCGTCGTGGCTCCGCCCGTGGTCGCCCTGGCCGTACTCGGCGGGATCGGCTCCTTCGCCACCCTGCGCCACACCTCGCCGAGCCGTTGGGTGGCGGGGCGTCCGAACGCCTCGGCGCCGGCCTCGCTTGGCGTGCCAGTTCATGGGCGCCTGGCGGACCCACGGTCGCAGGTCTCACGGCTGATGCCCAGATGTGGGCCGAGCCTGACAGGTACAGCGCGACGGCGTCGGCCTTGAATTCAGGCGGGTAGGCGTTGATGCCACCAGGAACTCCTTGGTCTCCATGATCTGGTACTCAAGGTGTCCACATGTCGGAGACCTGGACGCCGGACGCGAGCGTAACGGCAGTCCTTCATTTGATGCCACCCTGAACGCTCCGGCTGGCGGAGCGTTGACGCGGCCCGCAGATGGCGCATGGGCCGGCCCTCCATGCCAAGGGAATCAGCCTCGTCTATGTCTGCCATCAGGGATTGATGGCCCTCGTATGCGTTGACTTCCGTCGATTTCATTCATAAATATGTGCAGGCAGTCCCGTGGTCGGGGTCACGGGTACCCTCTGGAGGTCTCTGGTGGTCAATCGCATGCGTGCCGGCATCGTCGGCGTCGGTTTCATGGGAACGGTGCACGCTCGGGCCATCCGGCGCGCGGGCGGTGTCGTGGTCCGGGCCGTCGGCTCGACACCGGAGTCTTCCCGGAACGCCGCCGAGCGCCTCCGTCCGGAAGTCTTTACGGAAACGGTCGAGGAGCTGCTGAGCGCCGACGACATCGACGTCGTGCACATCTGCGCACCGAACGCGACTCATGCACGGCTGGCGCGTGCGGCCATCGCCGCCGGCAAGCACGTCGTCTGCGAGAAGCCGCTCGCGGTGAACCCGTACGAGGCTGAGGAACTGGTGCAGCTCGCCGTCGATGCCGGTGTCACGGCCACCGTCCCGTTCGTCTACCGCTTCTATCCGACGGTCCGGGAGGCTCGTGCCCGCGTCGCGGACGGCACTGCCGGGCCGGTACGTCTGCTGCACGGCTCGTACCTCCAGGACTGGCTCGCCGAGGACAGCGACGACAACTGGCGGGTGGACTCCGCGGTCGGCGGGCCGTCCCGCGCCTTCGCCGACATCGGTGTCCACTGGTGCGACTTGGTGGAGTTCGTCAGCGGGCACCGCATCGTGCGCGTGGCGGCCCAGACGATGATCGCGGTGCCTGCCCGCGGCGGGCGGAGAGTGGAGACGGAGGACGCGGCAGTCGTGCTTTTCGAGACCGACGGGGGAGCGGTGGGCAATGTCACCGTCAGCCAGGTGACCCCGGGCAGGAAGAACCGGTTGTGGTTCTCGGTGGACGGTGCGAAAGAGAGCCTGACTTTCGACCAGGAGAACCCCGAGACGCTGTGGATCGGCGGCCGGGAGATCAATCGGCAGCTGCTGCGCGGCACCAGCGAGTCCCTGGTGGCCGCGCGGTACACCGCCGTGCCCGCCGGACATCCCCAGGGCTACCAGGACTGCTTCGACGCCTTTGTCGCCGATGCCTACGCGGCAGTGGACGGCGTCGAGCCGGACGGCCTGCCAACCTTCGCCGACGGATTGCGCGCGGCACAGCTGACCGCCGCTGTCCTGGAAGCCGCGCAGAAGCAGACTTGGGTGGAGGTGGCCTCGTGCTGAGTGGACGGTTGACGGTCGGCGACCGGGCGCCGCTGTTCGAGCTGCCCGACACCGCGGGAGCACCTGTGTGCCTCAGCCCGGAGCGGTCCGTCGCGACCGTCGTTGTTTTCACCGCCAACGGCTGCCCGTTCGCCCGCGCCTGGCACGACCGAATCCAGCAGGTCGCCCGCGACTACGCGAACCGGGACGTCACGGTGCTGCAGGTGGTGAGCAACGACGAGACCGACCATCCGGAGGACTCGAGCACGGCCATGCGTGAGAGGGTCGCCGCCGGCGAGCTCGCCGGCCCCTTCCTGCGAGACGCCGACCAGTGGGTAGCCCAGGCGTATGGTGCGACGGCGACCCCCGAGATCTTCGTGGTCGACCGTATGGGCCTCGTCCGCTACCACGGCGCACCTGACGGCGACCACGACGACCCGGCCCAGAACGCCGGGTGGCTGCGTGAGGCGCTCGACGACGTCCTGTCCGGCCGTGAGGTGGCCCGGCCGCTGACCTCTCCGGCGGGCTGTTCCATCAAATGGCGGGTGGAGCTGCTGTGGTGGGACGGCTGCCCGACGCACGAGCACGCCGCCGAGCTGCTCCGGGGGACGCTCGCCGAGCTCGGCCGGGGCGACGTGCACGTCGCTGAGCGGCAGGTGACCTCGCGTGAGGAGGCCGAGCGGCTCGGGTTCCCCGGCTCGCCCACCTTCCAGGTGGGGCGGCGCGACGTCTTCCCCGGCGACGCCCCACCCGCCCTCACCTGTCGCGTCTACGAGCGGGCCGACGGGCGTCCCTCGCCGCTGCCGGATCCCGCCGACCTGGCCGCACGGCTGCGCCGCGTACTGGCCCGTCCGTGGGATCTCCCGGGCTGGGTCGATCCGCGCAAGCCCTCAAATCGGTAGGAGTTGTCGTGGCATGCCGTACATGTCCTGAGAAAGCGCCCACCACCCCCGGATCCAGATCGACCGCCGAGGAGGCGTACGTATGACCGCTCACCCGACCGTTTTGATCGTCGGCAGCGGCCCGACGGGGGCGACCTACGCGCGGGTGCTGCTGGAGCAGGTCCCGTCGGCGACCGTTCTCATGGTCGAGGCCGGTCCGGTGATCACCTCGCCGCCCGGTATGAACGTGAAGAACATTCCCTCCGCCGACGAGCAGGCGGCCGCGCGGCTGGCTTCGCAGGGGCGGGCCGGCGAGGCGGGCGTGTCGGGTATCCCGGGTGGTGTCGTCGTGGAGGGGACGATCACCGCGCGGCAGGGCACGCACCTCATCGGCCGTGCGGCCGAGGGCTCGCCCGGGATGCCGGCGGCGGCCGTTGCCACCTGTGTGGGCGGGCAGGGGGCGCATTGGACCTGCGCGACGCCCAGGCCCGCGGGAAGTGAGCGAATCACCTTCGTCGACGAGGCCGAGTGGGACGAGCACGTCGCTACCGCGGAGGGGCTGCTGCACGTCAACAAGGCCGCCTTCGGCGACTCGCCTCAGGCCGCGGCGATCCTCGAGCGTGTGCGCGAGGAGTTCGCAGCCGATGGGATCGCGGTCCGCCCACTGCCGGTGGCGGCGGATCCTCGGCCTGACGGAACTCTGCGGTGGAGCGGCACCGACGTCGTCCTCTGCCCCGTCCTTGACGACCCGCGTTTCACGCTGCGGCCGGAAACCCTGTGCGTACGGCTGGTCCGCGACGGTGACCGTGTCGTCGGTGCCGTCCTCAGGGACCTGAGCAGCGGCGTCGAGGAGGAGGTGCGCGCCGACGCCGTCGTCGTGGCGGCCGACGCGATCCGCACTCCCCAGCTGTTGTGGGCGTCGGGCATCCGGCCGGCGGCCCTGGGGCGCTATCTCACCGAGCATCCGCTGGTCTTCGGCGTGGTGGCGGTCCGCGAAGGACTCCTGCCGTCGCAGCAGGGGGTTGCCACACCGGTGGATCCGATCCGCGCCGTCGTCTCCATCGGCTACGACGAGGAGCGGCACCCGTACCACGCGCAGCTGATGTATTCGCCCGTCTGCCCGGTGCCGTTGCCCGAGGACAGCCCGCATCGTGACAACCCCGCGGGTTACGTGGGCATGGGCTGGGGGGTGCGCAAGTGGCCGCGGCCCGAGGACCGGCTCTTCTTCGACGACGAGCAGCCCGACGAGAACGGACTGCCGAGCATCCGCATCGCCTACGAGCTCACCGAGCGCGAGCACGCGGAGCTCGATCGGGCCCGCGCCCACCAGGCACGCGCCGCGGCGGCGCTGGGCGAGTTCGTGACGGGGACACCGGTGCTGATGCCCGCCGGGAGCTCCCTCCATTACATGGGCACCGTGCGCATGGGCCCCGCCGACGACGGCACGTGCGTGTGCGACCCCTGGTCGCGTGTGTGGGGCCTGTCCGGGCTGGTGCTGGCGGGCAACGGCCTCATTCCGACGGCGAACTCCTGCAACCCGACGTTGACCAGCGTCGCCCTGGCTGTGCGCGGCGCCCGGGCGCTCGCGGCCGAGTTGCGGGCTGCCCGCGCCGTCGGGGCACGGCCGTGAGCAGTGGAGGAACTGCGAACTTGTCCCGCCTACCGGCCTGCCGGGGTCCTGGTTCTCGACCCTCGCAGGCCGGTGGCATGCCCGCCGGGCCGAGCGTACGGTAGCTGATGGGTAATTGTGCATGTTTCCCGCTAAACTTGAGCGACGGTCGGGGTCGTCTCCTTTGAAGAGCGTGCCCGTCGGCTCGGCGCAGCGCCGCTAGCCGCGCACCCTGCCGCCGTCGGTGACCCCTCCCGTGGGTCGAGAAGGTGACTTCTCCCTGTGAATCCTCGTCCCGGGGCGGCGAACGGCCGTCCGGCTCGGCTGCGCCTGCTCTTCGTCGCGCAGATCGTCATCACCCTGCTCACCGCGCTCGACCAGACCATCGTCGCGACCGCGTTGCCCACCATCGTCGCCGACCTGGGCGGAGAACGGCAGACGGCATGGGTCTTCACCGCCTACACACTGGCGATGACCGTGGCGATGCCCGTCTTCGGACGTCTCGGCGACCTCCGCGGCCGCCGAGCGCTCTATCTCGCCTGCGTCGCCGGTTTCGTGCTCGCCTCCGTGCTGTGTGGCTTCGCGGCCGGCTTCTTCTCCCTGATCGCACTGCGGTTCGCCCAAGGGATCGGTGGGGGCGGAATCGTGGTGCTGGGCCAGGCGGTCGTCGCCGACGCCGTCCCCGCCCGGGACCGGGGCCGGTTCCTCGCGCCGATCGGCGCGGTTTTCGCGGTCGCGAGCGTCGTGGCGCCGCTGCTCGGCGGGGCGCTTACCGACACGGTGGGCTGGCGCTGGATCTTCTGGGTCAACGCGCCGCTGGGCGGGCTCGCTCTCCTCCTGGCCTTCCGGTCCGTCCCCCGGATCGTCCCAGAACGAACAGGGGACAGGTTCGACATCGTCGGAGCGGTCCTGCTGGCCGTCTGGGCGACGGGTGTCGTCCTCGTCGCCGCGTGGGGCGGATCCACCTACCCCTGGTCGTCCCCGGTCATCCTGAGTACGGCCGGCCTCGTGCTTGTGGCCTTCGGGCTGTTCGTGCACCGGTGCCGCCGGCATCCGCATCCGATCGTCCCGATTTCGATCTTCCGGAACCGGACCGTCGTGATCAGCAGCGTGTTGGCGTTCGTCGTCGGCGCCGGTGTCTTCGGCCTGGTCGGTTACGTGCCCGGCGTGATGCAGGCGGCGTTCGGTCTGTCCGCCACGCCCGCCGGAACGCTGATACTGCCCCTGGTCCTCGGTCTCATGGTGACGAGCCTGCTGGCCGGACACCGGATGGCGCGCACCGGTCGCTACCGCGACTTTCCGCTGCTCGGCTGTACGATCGCCGCCGCCGGCATGCTGGGTTTGGCCGCCGTCCGGACAAGCACCCCTGTTCTCCTCGTCGCGGTCTGGATCGGGGTGGTCGGCCTCGGCGTCGGCTGCTTCATGCAGATCAGCACCGTGGCGGTGCAGGACGCCGTCACGGACCGGGTCGTCGGCACCGCGACCTCCACCGTCGCCCTCGTCCGGGAGGTCGGGGTGTCCATCGGAGCGGCAGCGCTGGGCGGCCTGCTGAGTGCCCGCCTCCTGAGCGGCCTGGGCGACCGGCGGTACCTGGCGGGGCTGTCGCCGGTGCAGTTGCGGACACTGTCTCCCGCCCTGAGACATGCCTATGCCGAGACCTACCTGGCGGCCCTCACGCCCCTGCTCCTGGGGCTGGTGCTGCTGTTCGTGGTGGCTCTCGCGGTGTCGCTGTTCATCCCGGATCGCCGGCTGAGCGGTGGTGCTCGGACGACCGGGCAGGGACGGAACGAAGCGGTCGGCCACCAGGTCGCGTCGCACGAGGGCGGGTGACAGGGGTGACGCGATTCCCGTGGCATCGGCACGGCTGATACCCGCTATCAGCAGGTACGTGGCCGCACCGCGTTGACCAGTTATGTTGAAAATCGGCAGAATTGCCACATTCGACGGCGTGCGCTGTGATCCCCCTCTCACCGAATGGAGCGGCATGACCAGGTCCTTTCCCAACGCTGTCGACGTGGCGATCGTCGGCAGCGGGCCAACAGGCGCGGCGTACGCCCGGATCCTGAGCGAGCAGGCTCCCCAAGCCGCCGTCGCCGTTTTCGAGTCAGGGCCGGTGCTCACCGACCCGCCCGGCATGCACGTGAAGAACATCGCCGACCCCGTGGCGAGGGTCGCCGCCCAGCGCAGCTCCGAGGGGTTGCGGCCGCACACGCAGAGCCCGGAGGGGCACTACCCCGACCCCTCGCGGCGGGTGGTGCGCCCGGGCACTCACCTGCTGCCTGACGGCTACCGGCAGCCGGGTGAGGACGGCCTGCCTGCGCTGGCGATGTCGACCAACGTCGGAGGCATGGGCGCCCACTGGACCGCCGCGTGCCCGCGACCCGGAGGCGCGGAGCGCATCGCGTTCCTGCCGGACCTCGACGAGCTGCTCGACGAGGCCGAGCGGCTCCTTGGTGTCGACCGGCACCCGTTCGACGACGCTCCTTACGCCGATGTGGTGCGGGCACGGCTGGGAACGGAGTTCGACCCCAGCCGGCCCGAAGAACGGCGCGTGCGGCCGATGCCCCTCGCCGTCCGGCGACGGGCGGACGGCGCCCTTGCCTGGAGCGGCTCCGATGTCGTGTTCGGTGACGCGACGAGGAACAACCCGAACTTCCTGCTGTTCGCCGACGCGCAGGTGCGCCGCGTGCTCGTCGAGGACGGCAGGGCCGTCGGCGTGATCGTCCGGGACCGGATGGATGGCAGCGAGCGAGAGGTGCGTGCGCGGTTCGTCGTCGTCGCGGCCGATGCCCTGCGCACCCCGCAGCTGCTCTACGCCTCGGGGGTGCGCCCTCCGGCGCTGGGCCGGTATCTCAACGACCAGCCGCAGATGATCTTCGCCGTACGGCTCCGCGACGTCAGCCGTCAGCCGGAGGCGGAGCACAGCCCGCGGGGAGACACCGCGATTGCCGAGGAGAGCGGCGTCTCCTGGGTCCCCTACATCGACGAAGAGCCCTTCCACGGCCAGGTCATGCAGCTCGACGCGTCCCCGATCCCGCTGCTGGACGAGGACGAGCCCGCTCCGGGCACGATCGTGGGGCTCGGCTGGTTCTGCGGAAAGGACCTGCAGGAGTCCGACCGCATCGAGTTCGACGACTCCGCGACCGACGACTACGGCATGCCGAAGCCACGGATCCACTACACGCTCACCCCGCGCGACCACGAGACCCTGGGGCGGGCGCGGGCGGCCATCCTGCGAGCCGCACGCGCGCTGGGCGACTTCATCGGCGACGAGCCGATGGTCCTCTCGCCCGGGGCGTCGCTGCACTACCAGGGCACGACCCGGATGGGCCCGGTCGACGACGACACCTCGGTATGCGCGCCCAACAGCGAGGTGTGGGGTGTGTCCGGCCTCTACGTGGCCGGCAACAACGTCATCCCGACCCCGATCGCCTGCAACCCGACCCTCACGTCGGTGGCCCTGGCGGTCGGCGGAGCCCGGGACATCGCGGCACGGCTCGCCGCCGAGACCGAGGACACGAAGGACACGGCCGCGTCGACGGCCACGATCGGAGGGTGGTGACCGTGCTGGAGGTCCCCATGATCCAGGCCCGGGGGTTCCGCAACCGGGCGGCCGGAGACGGCTTCGAGGTGCGGCTGCGGCTGCCGTACTACCGGGGCCTGTGGACCAACCTGATAGAGGGCGCGACGATCACCGTTGACGGTGAGCGCTTCGCTCCCGGCGACATCGGCTGGAGCATCGGCGGTGTGCGGTACTCACCGGCCGAGTTGCGCGCCTCCGAGACCGCCCGCTGGCCTGTGGACGTTCCCGCGATCCTCGCGGTCCCGCGCCCGCGGCCGCTGTCGATCGGCTTCCACACCGTGGCCGCGGAACTGCGGCTGCGCATGTCGTACATCCCGGAGGAGCTCCAGCCGACGGTCTGGAGCGAGGAACGCAGGTTGGTGATCACGCGATGACGGAGCCCCGGTTCGAGTACGGCGTCTCGCTCTACAGCTACACGGGCGAGTACGGCGTGACGATGACGCTCGACGACTGTGTCGAGGACGTGGCCGACCTCGGCGCGACCGGCCTGGAGATCCTCGGTGAGGCCCACGTTCGGGACTACCCGAACCCACCCGCGGCCTGGATCGACGCCTGGTTCGCCCGGCTTGAGCGGTACGGCCTCACGCCGACGTGCTACGGCTCCTGGGTGGACACCCGCCGGTTCGGGGGCCGTGCCATGACCGTGGACGAGGCCGTCTGGCAACTGGAGACCGACATCCGGCTGGCCGCGACGCTCGGCTTCCGCTTCGTACGCCCCAAGCTCGGGGTCGTCACCTCGGACCTGGAACCCGATCCGGTCTGGGAGCCCGCCACCGAGCGGGTGCTCGACCTCGCGGCGGAGAAGGGGATCGTCATCTGCCCGGAGATCCACTGGCCGTCCGTCATCAGGTCGAAGGTGGTCGACGACTACCTCGCCTTCATCGAGCGCACCGGCACCGAGCACTTCGGGCTGCTCATGGACACCGGCGTCTTCCAGACTCGGATGCACCACCGCCGCGGAGGTGTCGCGAGCCGGCTCGGCGAAGGCTCGGCGCGTCCGCCGGAGGTGCCGGTCGTACCGGTGTCCGACCTCGAGGACGTGCTCGACCACGTCGTCCACGTGCAGGCGAAGTTCTACGAGATCGACGACGACCTGAGGGACCAGTACATCCCATGGGCGGAATTCCTGGAGATCATCGTGCGCCGCGGGTGGTCGGGCTACCTCTCCAGTGAGTACGAGGGCGACTACGGCGTCGGCCGCGCGGCCGATCAACTCCGGCGCCAGCACGCCCTCATCCGGCGTCTCGTCACCCCGGCCTGATCGGTAGAACGAAGGGAACCGTAATGTCGCGCCCGATCACCCTGTTCACCGGCCAGTGGGCCGACCTGCCGTTCGAGGAAGTGGCCCGGCTCGCCTCATCCTGGGGGTACGACGGCCTCGAGATCGCCTGCTGGGGTGACCACCTCGACCCCAACCGCGGCGCCGTCGACGACGCCTACCTCGACGAGAAGCGCGCCGTGCTCGACAAGTACGGCCTCAAGGTCTACGCGATCTCCAACCACCTCAAGGGACAGGCGGTCTGCGACGACCCGATCGACCAGCGGCACCGCGCCATGCTCCCGGACGCGATCTGGGGCGACGGCGACCCCGAGGGAGTCCGGCAGCGCGCGGCGGAGGAGATGAAGAACACCGCCCGCACCGCCGCCAGGCTCGGCGTGGACACCGTCGTCGGGTTCACCGGCTCGTCGATCTGGAAGTACGTGGCGATGTTCCCGCCCGTCTCCCAGGAGCTCGTCGACGCCGGCTACCAGGACTTCGCCGACCGGTGGAACCCGATCCTCGACGTCTTCGACGAGGTCGGCGTGCGCTTCGCGCACGAGGTCCACCCGTCGGAGATCGCCTACGACTACTGGACGACGAAGCGGGCGCTGGAGGCCGTCGGGCACAGGCCGGCGTTCGGGCTGAACTGGGACCCGTCGCACTTCATGTGGCAGGACCTGGACCCGGTCGGGTTCATCCTGGAGTTCGCCGACCGCATTTACCACGTGGACTGCAAAGACGTGAAGCTCAACGTGGGCGACGGCCGCAACGGCCGGCTCGGCTCGCACCTGGCCTGGGCGGACCTGCGCCGCGGCTGGGACTTCGTCTCCACGGGTCATGGCGACGTCCCGTGGGAGAAGTGTTTCCGCGCGCTCAACAGCATCGGCTACTCCGGCCCGATCTCTGTCGAGTGGGAGGACGCCGGCATGGACCGGCTCGCGGGCGCTCCGGACGCGCTCGCGTTCGTGCGCGGCAAGCTCTTCGACGCCCCTGAGGCCGCCTTCGACGCCGCCTTCGCGCGGAAGGAGGACTGACGGTGACCGACGCCGCACGTCCGCCGCTCCGTGTGGCGATGATCGGCCATGGGTTCATGGGGGCCGCGCACTCGCACGCCTGGCGGACCGCGCAGCGCTTCTTCGACCTGCCGCGCCGAATCGAGATGGTGGCCGTCGCCGGCCGCAACCCGGAGACGCTGCGCGAGGCCGCCGACCGCCACGGCTGGGCCGAGTGCGACACGGACTGGCGGCGCGTCGTGGAACGTGACGACATCGATCTCGTCGACGTCGTCACGCCCGGTTCGGCGCACATGGAGGTGGCCGTCGCCGCGCTCGACGCAGGCAAGCACGTCCTGTGCGAGAAACCGCTGGCCAACACCGTCGCGGAGGCCGGGGCCATGGCGGAGGCCGCGGTGAAGGCCCGGGAGCGCGGGGTGCTCGCGATGGTCGGCTTCACCTACCGCCGGGTGCCGGCCGTTCGGCTGGCGCGGGAACTGGTCGAGTCAGGCGAGATCGGCCGGATCCGGCAGACCCGGGCGGTGTACCTGCAGGACTGGCTCAGCGACGAGAACGCGCCGCTGACCTGGCGCCTGGACCGCTCGGCCGCCGGGTCCGGCGCGCTCGGCGACATCGGCGCCCACATCGTGGACGCCATCCAGTACGTGACCGGCCAGGAGCTCACCGGCGTGAGCGGAATGACCCGGACCTTCGTGACCGAGCGGCCCATGCTGGAGGAGTCGGTCGGCCTCTCCGGCCGTGCCTCCGAGAGCCGGCGTGGGCCGGTGACCGTCGACGACGCCGCGGTCTTCTTCGGCACGCTGAGTGGCGGCGGCCTGGCCTCTTTCGAGGCGACCAGGATGGCCCCCGGGCGGAAGAACGCGCTGCGGTTCGAGATCAGCGGCACGACCGGGGCCCTCGCCTTCGACCTCGAGGACCTCAACACCCTGCAGGTCTTCTCCTTCGCGGACGGCAACACCGCCGGCTTCCGCCGGGTGCTGGTCACCGAGCCGGAGCATCCGTACGTCGCGGCGTGGTGGCCGCCCGGCCACATGCTCGGGTACGAGCACGGCTTCACCCACCAGGTGCGCGACCTGGTGGCGGCCATCGACGCCGGCGAGCAGCCCCGCCCGTCCTTCGAGGAGGGACTCCAGGTGCAGCGGGTGCTGGAAGCGGTGGAGCGCAGCGCGGCCGCCGGCGCCCACTGGACCCCGCTCACCTGAGCGGACCCGCCGACAGCCCGGCCGCGCCCGGCGAAGACGACAGAGAAGGAGCAATCATCATGGCCTGGACGAAGTGGTCCTACATGGATCACTGGGTGACGGAGACGCCGCAGGGGCCGCAGCCCCCGTCGTTCAACCGCGCCTACATGGACCGCTACATCAAGCAACTGTCGGCCCTCGGCTTCAAGGGCTTCGACACCTTCTTCTTCTACCTGCCCATGCTCGAGGGCATGTACGGCTCGGTGAAGGCCTTCGAGCACTTCCTGCAGGACAACGGCTTCGAGAAGATCACTGGGATCTTCTCCGCCTATCCGTACGCGACGAAGTACACCGCGCCGCACGTCCCGGAGACCCACGACCGGATCGTCGCCGACTGCATGGCGACGGTGCGAGCCGTCGAAGGGTTGTCGGTCGAGAACTTCATCGTGATGCCGTCCACCACATATTTCCAGGTGGAGCCGGTGACGGACGAGAAGATCAAGATCATGGCCGACCTCTGGAACCGGGTCGGGCAGATGACACTCGAGCACGGCATGCGGACGACGTGCCACTTCGAGTTCTGGGGTGCGATCCGCACGCGGGAACAGCTGGACCTCTTCTTCCGGTACACCGATCCCCGCTATGTCTACTTCTTCTGCGACACGGCGCAGCACACGATCGCCGGCGTGGACCCGTTGCAGATGTTCCGCGACTACCGCGACCGGTGCACCGGCTTCCACTTCAAGGACACCCACACCGTCGACGAGCACGAGGCGTACCGTACGCCTCCGGACCCGGAGCTGATGGCGCCGAACGTGACCCGCTGGTTCTATGAGATGGGCACCGAGGGCGGCCTGGTCGACTTCCCCGCGCTCATGCGGGAGATCGTGACCTCCGGGTATGACGGCTGGCTCACGGTGGAGCACGACAAGGCCGAACTGGGCGGGGGCAGCTACGCCGAGGCCACGTGCGTGGCCAAGTGGTACATCGACAACGTCCTCGCGGAGGCGCAGGCCGAGGCCGAGGCGCAGCTGGAGGCCGGGCGATGAGGGACACGCTGCGGTGGGCCTACGCCCTCAACCAGTGGAACATTCGCATGGACGTCTTCGTCCGGCACGAGGACCAGCGCCGGGCGCTGAAGACGCTGTCCGCGCTCGGATTCGGCCACATCGAGCTGGCCGCGGGCTCGGGCAGGTGGGACAACCTCGGCCGTCCCGAGGTCATCGAGATCAACCACGGAAGCCCCGAAGGCTTCCTTGCGTTTCTGCGCTCCTGCTCCGTGAACGGCGTCTCGAGCATGTTCTGGGACCCGGGCCAGCCGGTCGAGGAGGAGGGCTGGGCGTTCCGCTCGACCCGCAACCGCGACGATCACGCGGCCATCGTCGAGTCCGCGAAGCCGTTCGTCGACTTCCTCGCCGCGATCGGCGCCGAGCAGCTCGTCGCCCGCCCCATCGGGTCGGCCTGGATGCAGCCCCCGCTCGGCCGCGACGACATCGCGGCCATCGGGGAGGTGTGGAACGGCGTGGGCAAGGTCGCCGCGGCCGCCGGCGTGGGGCTGGCCCTGCACTACGACTGCCTGAGCGCCGTGCACACCGCCGACGAGCTGCGCCGGCTGCTCGACGCGACCGACCCGGAGCTCGTCGGGCTCGCGCTCGACACCGCGGAGCTGACGATCGGCGGCATCGATCCGGTGGCCTTCTACGAGGAGCGGCACGAGCGGGTCACCCACGTGCACCTCAAGGACACCCGCTACGCCGACACCGGCGAGGAGTACCGCATGCCCGGCGCCGAGACCACGATGCTGCGCGGCGGAGCCGGCCGGCGCATCGAGCGCTGGTTCTTCGAGCTCGGCACCGAAGGCGGCCTCGTCGACGTCAAGGCGTTCGTCGCCGCTCTGCGGCGGCGCGGCTACCCGGGATGGGTCGTGGTCGAGAGCGACCACGGCGGCAATCCCGCCGAGCTGGCCATGCTCAACAGCTGGTATCTGCAGCACGAGCTGTCGGTGGCGCGCACGTGACCGCCGATCAGCTCGCTCGGCGCAGCGAAACGCCGGAGCGGCGCATCAAGTGGAGCTACATGGACCACTGGCGTTCCAACGGCCCCGCCGGGCCTGTCGACCAGTGGCATTCCCACCGCACGATGTCGTCCTTTCTGAAGCAGATCAAGGCGGTCGGCTTCGACGCCATCGACACCTTCGACTTCCGTCTGTGGCAGATGTACGGCGACTACGGCGGCCCGGCCAAATACCAGGAGATGGTCCAGGACCACGGCCTGGAGCGAATCGTCAACATCTTCCACGCCGCCGACTACGACCTGCGCAACTACGCGCCCCACGTGCCGGAGACGCACGAGAACATCCTCGAGGACTTCCGCGTGACCATGGGGCACTGGTCGAGCATCGAGCTGGACAACATCAT
The DNA here is from genome assembly GCF_002027145.1 of Microbispora sp. GKU 823. Taxonomy (NCBI): domain Bacteria; kingdom Bacillati; phylum Actinomycetota; class Actinomycetes; order Streptosporangiales; family Streptosporangiaceae; genus Microbispora; species Microbispora sp. GKU 823. The sequence goes on from NZ_MWJN01000057.1 coordinate 13,698, forward strand.
CGTGATGCCGGCGACGCTCTACTACGACATGGAGCCCGTCACCGAGGACAAGCTCAAGATCAGCGCCGAGCTGTGGAACAAGGTCGGCGAGATCACCGCCGGCTACGGCGTGAAGCTGACCTGCCACCACGAATTCTTCTGCGGTATCCAAAGCGAGCCGGACATCGAAGTCTTCTACTCCTACACCGACCCCAGGTACGTCTCCCTCTTCGTCGACACCGCGCAGCACTGCATCGCCTCGGTCGATCCCGTGGCCCTGTACCGCCGGCACGCGCATCGGGTGAGCGGCTTCCACTTCAAGGACACCCGCAACGTCGCCGCCGGCGATGATCACCGTCATCGCCCGGATTCCGAGATCATGGCGCCGACCACGGGCAAGTGGTTCTACGAGATGGGCACTCCGCACGGCCTGGTCGACTTCGAGGCGATGATGACCGCGGTCCGGGACAACGACTACCGGGGCTGGATCAGCGTGGAGCACGACAAGGCCAACAAGGACGGCGGCGACTACGCCGAGAGCACCGCGATCGCGCGCTGGTACGCGGTGAACGTCCTCGAGAAGATCTACCGGTAGGGGGGCGGCCGTGACCGACATCAGGTGGGGCTATGCCCTGAACCAGTGGAAGCCGCAGTTCGACGACTTCGTCCGCCGGGAACAGCACGAGCGGGCGCTGAAGACGGTGTCGATCGCCGGGTTCGAGGGAGTCGAGCTGACGGCCGGCACCGGGCGGTGGGAGCCGCTGGGCAACCCGCGGCAGCTGATCGCGAACTTCGGCTCGCTCACCGGTTTCCGTGAGTTCCTCTCGGACTGCGGCATCGCGGCGGTGCCCAGCTGGTTCTACGATCCGCAGCAGCGGTCGATGGAGCACCTGACGCCTCCGTACTCACCACTGGTCGCCGCGGACGTCGCCGGCATCGTGACGCGGGCCGAATGGTTCGCCGACGCTCTGGCACAGCTCGACGGATCCGTCCTCGTCGTCCGCGCCGCCCCCTCCGCCGGTGACGTCGGCCCGCTCGACGACGCGGCGCTACGGCGGCTGGCGGACTGCTGGACCGCAGTCGGCCGGGCGACGCTCGCGCACGGCGTCCGGACGGCGCTGCACGTCGACTTCCTGTCCCCGCTTCGCCGGCCGGGAACACTCGACCGGCTCCTCGGCCTCGCGGATCCGGCCGCCGTCGGCCTGGCCGTCGACACCGCCGAGCTGACCGTCGCGGGCCTCGACCCGGTCGAGGTCATCCGGCGCCACCCCGGCCGCATCTGGCACGTCCAGTACAAGGACGCGCTCGCCGCCGACACAGACGAGGAGTACCTCCAGCCGCACGCCGAGTACTCCGTGCGGCAGCGAGGCGGTTCACGGGAAATCCCGCGGTGGTTCGCCGAGCCCGGCGCCCACGGCGGCCTGGTGGACTTCGCCGCGGTGACGCGTGCGCTGCTCGGCATCGGCTACGCCGGGTGGGTGGTGTTCGAGAGCGACCAAAGTCCGCATCCCGCCACGAGCGCGCTCCTCGGCGGCTACCTGCTGCAGCGCGAACTGCGCCCGATGGTGACCGCGGCCTAGCGCCGGCCGGGGACGGACAAGGGGCGGGTGGGACTTGTCCCCGCCCGCCCCTTCAGCTTGTCACCCCCAAACCCCGTCCATGTCTCGCAGCACCTGGTCCACGGTCTTCTGCCCGGTCAGCAGGCCCGTGATCCCGCTGCCCAAAGCGTCGTAGACCTGGCCGTTCGACCAGCCGAGATAGCCCATTTGCGCGTACTGCTTGTGCACGATGGCGTCGGAGATTCCGCTGTACTGCGGCAGCAGGTCGGACGCCTTGACATCGCCGATCGGCAGGTCGCCCTTCTCGTTGGCGAAGGTGGTCGCCTGCGGCTGCTGCACGAACCAGTGGATGAAGTCGGCGACGAGTTTCGGGCTCTTGGTCTTCGCGTTGCCGGCGATGCCGTCAGAGGTGGCCGCGGTGAGGTAGGTCTTCCCCGACGGCGACGGGAAGGGGATCACCACCAGTTTCACCGCGCCGTGGGCCGCCTTCATGATGTCGGAGGCGCCGCCTCCGGGAGCGAAGAACCCGAAGATGGTGCCCCGCGTCATCCCTTGCGTCAGGGCCTCATAGCCGGCTCCGGCCGCCCCGGGCTGGAAGCACCCGGCGTTGTTCAGCTTCACGACCACGTCGAGGGCGGCGTGCCAGCCCGGGGTCTTCTCGAACGTGGTCTTTCCGGCCGCACGCTGCGCATTCCAGTCCGGGGTGGGGCCGTAGACCGTGGAGCCGGCGAGTTCCATGGCGAAGAAGGCCGTGTTGGGCGTCTGCGCGCCGGCCAGGCCGAACAGCGCCTTGCCCTGGGACTTCGCCGTCGCGCACTGGGTCAGCACGTCGCTGAACGATGAGGTCGCGTCCAGGTTGACGCCGACGGCTCGCGCGGCCTGGTCGTTGTAGATGATCCCCGCGGCATCGAGGTCGACGGGGACGGCGTACGTCCTGCCGCCCACGGTGAACAGGTCCTTGACGTTCTGCGGGATGGCGGCGGTCGTCTCCGGGTCCGTCAGCTCCAGCAGTTGGCCGGCCTTGCCCAGCTGAGCTACCGACGCGGCCTGACCGCTGCCCGGATTTACGTAGAAGACGTCAGGGCCGTTGCCGGCCTGCAGTTGGGTGGTGAGCGTGCTGTTGTAGGACGACAGGTTGATCGAGTTGACCTTGATCGTCACACCCTTGTGGGACCTCATGTACTGCTGGGCTAGGTCCTGGTAGGCGTTCTGGGTGGGATTGGCCACTTCTATGGAGAAGGTAATCGTCGGGGGTTCGGCGCAGCGCTGGGCGAGGCGGGGGCGCAGCCGACCAGTGAGGCGGCGGCCAGGAGCAGTGTTGCGAACGTCGGGAGGATGCGGTGGTACCGCCCTGTCTGTCGGAGCACGGGTGACCTTTCGCGGCAGATTTAGTTCGGTTTAGACGTAATTTGCATACGGTGACTGCGGGTAGCGGGCCACCGCTGCGGCGAGGCCTCCAACGGGCGGCGCCGGTCGCTGTCCTGCTCCTCGCCCATCAGCGACATTCACTCTGTTTCGGGCCTTGTGAGATGCGAGTCGGGCCGGTGGGCGATGAGTCGCCCGAAGGGAGCAAGCCAACGCGAAGGGATTGACTTATGTGGTTTTCATGCAGAATCTTATCTCTGGCGGCACATCAACGCATCGCCTTTGCCGGGAACGTCCGCCTCGAGAGCGCGCGACACCCTCGCATGCAGATGGCGGCACCTGTCTCAACCCCAACGAGAGGAACGGCGGATGAGTATGACGACGGAAGTTCTGTCCCTGGATGACACGGGGCGGAACCGGTTGCGTACGTCTTCGGCCCAGTCGAGGCGGGCGGCGGTGACGCCATATGCCTGACATCGGCCTGCGTCAGCTCGGCGGCGAGGACAAGCTCCGGGCGCTGATCGTCACCGGGCATACCGATATCCACCACGACTGGCGGACGGTCTCGCCGATGCTCGCCGAGCTGCTGCGGGAGACCGGGCTGTTCGACGTCCGGATCACCGAGGAGTTCCGGGGGGCCGGGCCGGAGACGCTCGAGCCGTACGACCTCGTCGTCCTCAACTACTTCGGCCGCTTCGAGCCCTGGGGCCACGCACCCGAGCAGCGGTGGGGCACCCGCGCCGAGCAGGCGCTGTACGACCACGTCGCCTCCGGAAAGGGAGTCTTGGTCTACCACGCGTCCCTGCAGATGGGGGCCGGGTGGGAGGACGACTTCGAGCGGATGGCCGGCGGCGTCATGCGTGAGCACTGCAGCCGGCGGGCTCCGATACCCGACTTCCGGCTGCGTGTGGTCGCTCCGGACCACCCCGTCACGGCGGGCATGCCGGAGTTCATGCCCCACTATGACGATGACCTCTACGTCAACCTGCAGTGGGCGCCGGGTGCGGAGGTCGAGGTGCTCGTGACGGGCTGGGACAACCCGTTGCGCTACACGCAGGTGCCGGCGGAGTGGGACGCCCTGCCGGGGATGGGGCAGGAGCATGCCCTGGTGTGGACGAATCGCTATGGGCAGGGCCGGGTGTTCGCGACCGGGCTCGGTCACGGGCCGGAGGCGATCTCCCACCCGTCGTTCCGGGGCCTGTTCGCCCGGGGCGCCGAATGGGCGGCTACCGGCAAGGTGACCCTGGGGCTGCCCAACGGTTTCGGTGAGCCCGTTCCTGGCGGCGACTGGTGGCCGACGACGCTGGAGCCGATGGTCCGTGAGATGTACGAGCAGCGCAAGCATGCCGCTGCCGGGACGCGTGAAGGGACGGAGCGGTGACGACCGAGGGGATTGAGGAGCGGCTGGCCGCCCTGGAGGCACGCCTCACGGCCGCCGAGCGAGCCGCGATCCGGGCGCAGGACCGGGGGGACGTGGAGAACGTCTTCTCGCGGTACATGCACTACCACAACGCGTTCGAGGACGAGCGGATCGTCGACGAGCTGTGGGTGCGCCGCGGCACCGAGGGAGTCCGTTCCCAGTACAACGACGACGGCGTCTACACGGACTGGGACACGATCATGGCCTACCACAAGGGCCGGCCGCACCCGGTCGGGAAGCTGATCCTGCACTACACCACGACACCGGTCATCGAGGTCGCCGCCGACGGCACGACCGCCAAGGGACTGTGGGTCATGATGGGGCTGGAATCAGGCTTGACCGAGCCGGCGGAGGCGGAGCATATCCCGCCGTTCTTCTTCGCGAAGGAAGACGTCGACGGGCGCAAGGTCTGGGCGCACTGGGTCTGGTGCAAATACGGCGTCGATTTCCTCAAACAGGACGGCCAGTGGCGCATCTGGAAGTTCCGTTGCTTCGAGGTCGCCCGCGCGCCCTATGACGAGAACTGGATCTCCTTCGCCGCCCACGAGCGCGCCGATTACGAGGCGAAGCTCGCGTACTTCGGCGAGGACGGCAAGCCGGTGTTCCTGCCGCCCGTGGACGGGCCCACCGTCACGCCTTCGCAGCCCTACCGCATCGACACCGCTCAGCACCTGTTGCCCGAGCCCCCACAGCCCTACGCCGAATTCGAGGACACCTTCCGCTGACGGCACTGCGGTCCGTCCGGCGCCTGCTGCTGGAAATCGGTCTGCTCAGCGGCAGGCGCCGGACAGGGGCCCACAGCTGAAGCGGTCAAGGACGTAACCGAGCGTGTCGTCGTCAGGGACGCCGAGGGCGGTGCCGACGTGTCCCCGGCCTTCTCGCGACCGCCCTTTCATTCCTCGACCTGCTCGCGAGCCAGCCCGTCCATCTGACCACGCCGCGGCTCAACGCGGTATTCGCTCATCGACAAGGAGCGCCTGATCGTGACCGGTCGCCCACACGCCATCAAGCGCGGCGTGAGCCTGTACTCCTATCAGGAGGAGTTCTTCCTCCGCACGATGTCCCTCGAGGACTGCATCCGCGCCGCCAGCGAGATCGGTGCGTTTGGCATCGAGATCATTCCGGAGCAGTCCATCCCTGACTTCACCAACATGACTGACGAGTTCGTCGCCACCTGGTTCACCTGGATGGAGAAGTACGGCACCACGCCCACAGCGACCAACTCCTACCTCGACACCAAGCTCTACCCCCACCGATGGCTGACCCTCGAAGAGCAGGTCGCCTCGATCTGCCGTGACATCGACGTCGCCGTGCGCCTCGGGATGCCGATCGTCAAGGCGACCATCAACACGTCTCCTGAGGTCATGCAGGGGGCCGCGCCGTACGCCGAGGAGAAGGGCGTCCAGCTCCTCATCGAGGTGCACGCCCCCTTCCACTATGAGCACCCGTGGATCGTCGAGCATCTGGAGGTCATGCACCGGACTCAGTCCCCGGCCCTCGGCCTGATGCCCGACATGATGACCTACGTCAAGCGCTTCCCGCGAGTGGTCAGCGAGCGCGCGCTCCGGGACGGCGCCAATCCGAAAATCGTCGATTACATCGTCAAGCTCTACGACGATCACGGCGACACTCACGCCCTCATGGACATCGTCAACTACCGCGGCGGTGGCCCACTCGAGTTCGAGCTCGCCCGTGTGGCCAGCCACTATATCTGGACCGACCCGCGGAAGATGCTCGAACACATGCCGCTCGTCAGGCACATCCAGGCCAAGTTCTACGAGATGACCGAAGACGAAGTCGAGTACTTGATTCCCTACGACGAGATCATCCCCGTGCTGATCGAGGGGGGCTTCGACGGCTACCTCTCCAGCGAGTACGAAGGCAACCGCCATATCCAAGACGCCCTCCCCGTCGACAGCGTGGAGCAAGTCCGCCGGCAGCACGCCATGTTCTCCCGCCTGCTCAGCGAGAACGCCTGACCCCACCACTCACCGTCCTAGGAGAGCTGTGTTCGACCAGTACATCGTCTGTGAGGAGGGCTTCCGGGCCCGAGAGGACGGTCGCGCCGGCGGCGTCGTAGAGGTGCGCATGCCGTACTACCGTGGCCTGATCCTCTCCATGGTCGAGGCCGTCGATCTCGTTCTCGACGGCCGTCCCGTCCCGCCGGAGCGCACCACCTTCACTGTTCACGGCAACACCTACACCTTCGCTCAGCTGCCGCACACCACCCAGGATCGGTGGGAGTTCGGGGAGCGCGCCCAGCTCACGTTCGAGACCGACGAGCCTCTCGCGCCGGGCGAGCACGAGGTCACCGTCTCCGTCCGGCTTCGTCTCTCCTACATGCCGGTTCCCGGCGGCGGCCGGAATACGAAACGGCTCACCCTCGCCTCCTGACCCCGACCCCTGCCCCGACTTCTGAGAGGAACCGATCGATGGGTCCGCTGGACGACCAGGTGGTGCGCGAAGACTCGCTCACCGCCACCGCTGACGGCCTGGACATAGCCGTCTACTCCCACTGGTACCGGGCGCTGCCCCTGACCTCACTCGCCCACGTCGACCTGACCGTCGATGGCCGGCGGATCGCCCCGGACACGCTGTCGGTGACCGCCAACGGGCGCCGCTACGAGTTCGGCGAGCTGGCGGACAGGACCGATGACTTCTGGTTCACGACCGACCCGGTCGTGCTCCATGTGCCGGTGTCCGCGGCGTCCGGCCAGCGGCACCGGGTGCAGCTGCTGCTCGGATTGTCGATCCCGTACATCCTCACCGGCCCGGACCGGGTGCCGCTGCTCGCGCCCAGCTCGACCGACAAGACGCTGACTGCTGCCTGACAGGAGCAAGCTCATGACCGACACCGCCCCCGGCCTGACCCGCCTCGGCATCACCCTGTTCAGCCTCACTCTCGAGCAGCGCGCGCCCGGAAACGATCTTGCCGCTCTCATTCGCCAGGTCGCCGGCCGCGACCTGGGCCCGGGCGTCGAAATGGTGGCCTTCCAGAGCCTGCGTGGCTGGCCACGACTGGATGACGAAGCTGTCCGTGAAGTCCGCGGCCTGATCGCGGACTCCGGCCTGACGTCGGCCTGCCTGGCCGTCAACCTCGACCTCGCCCTCTATCCGGGACGGCTGCTCAGCGACGACGAGGCGTACGACTACGTCGCCGTCCAAATGCGCAGCGCGGCCGCGCTCGGCTTCCCGGCCGTGCGAGTCGGCGCGGAGTGCGGACCGGCGATCATGACCCGGCTGCTGCCGCTCGCCGAGGAGCTCGGCGTCAAGATCGGGGTGGAGATTCACGCCCCGCTGACCATCGACGCCCCGCCGGTCGCCGAGCTCAAGGAGCTGTTCACCCGGCTCGACACCGAGTGGCTCGGCTTCATCCCCGACTTCTCCGCCAGCATGCGCGCCGTGCCGGCCGCCGTCGACGACGCGCATCGGAAGGCGGGCATCCCGCCCGAGCTGACGGCACTGACTCGGCGGCTCTGGTCCGAGCCCGGTCCAACGATGGCCAAGTTCACCGAGCTTGAGCGGCGGGCCACCGAACTCGGCGCCAGCCCCGCGGAGATCGGCAATCTTAAGATGATCTTCACCATGCACGGGCGGATGGATCCCGAGCGGTGGGCCGACTTCTTCCCGCACGTCATCCACGTACATGGCAAGTTCTACGGAGTGTTCGACGGGGAGGACCCGTCCATCGACTTCCCGGCGATCGCTCGGGTGCTGCGTGAGCAGGGTTACACCGGCTTCATCTCCAGCGAGTACGAGGCACACGCCTACACCGACAGGTACAGTGCCTTCGACCAGGTCAGGGCCCAGCACGACATGCTCAAGCGGCTGCTCGAGGACCAGTCGGCGACGATAGTCTCCCCGTGACCACCACAGCCCGGGTCGGCCGGCGGTTACGCGCCGGCGACGACCCGGGCGGCCAGTCCTCCGTCAGGTCGCGCGGCTTCTCGGCCGCCGAGTCGATGGTCTCAGGCGGCGGTCTGCAGGCACAGCGCCGAACCGACCGGTGTGCCTGCACCCAGCCAGATCTGCAGCGCGGAGGGCCGGAAGAGGTTGTGCGCGGCGAGCAGCGCGCCGCCGATTATGCCTTCGGCGAAGTTCAGCGACGCCGTGCGGATGGTCAGGTTGCGCGCGGCGAGTTCGATCGTGCCGTCCAGGACCGCGCTGCGGAACTCCTCGAAAAAGAGAGGGCTGTAGCGGATGACACCGCCACCGAGGACGAGGGTTCCCGGGTTGGCGAAGTTGACAACGCCGGCGATCGTCCTGCCGGTGAGCCGAGCCGATGAGGCGACCGCGGCCCGCGCGACTTCATCGCCCGCGGCGGTCGCCAGCCCGATGTCCTCGGCCGTGATGCGGCCCCGGCGGGCAAGCCGCTCGGCGAGCAGCGGGCTCTCTCCTGACTTGGCATGCTTGGAGAGGGTCCGCATCAGGGCCCATCCGCTCGCGACGGCCTCGAGGCAGCCGATCTTGCCGCATCGGCAGCGCGCCGACCGGTCGTCGGTGACCCGCACATGTCCGATGTCGCCGGCGGCTCCGCTGTCGCCGCGATGGAGGCGGCCGTTGGTGACCAGGCCGCTGCCGATCCCGGTGGCGACCTTGACGTACAGAAGGTCGCGCCGTTCCCGCGGCACGCCGCGTTCCCACTCGCCGAGTGCCATCAGGTTGACCTCGTTGTCGACCCACACCGGTGCCTCCCAGCGGCACTGGAACCAGGACCGTACGTCGTAGTCGTCCCAGCCCGGCATGCTGGGTGGAGCGACGGTGCGGCCGGAAGCGACATCGACCGGGCCTGGGACGCCTACGGCGATGCCCCAGACCGGCACTGTTCGGCCCGCCCGCCTGACGAGTTCCCCGAACACTTCATGGACCGCGCCGAGCACGGCCTCGGGACCGTCCTGCACGTTGATGTCGCGGAAGTCCCGGGCGAGTTCGTTGCCGGCCAGGTCGGTCACGGCGGCGTGGAGTGAGACGGTGCCCAGGGCTGCGGACAGCAGCAGCCCCGCCTCGTCGCGAAACCGGACCGAGCGGGACGGCCTGCCGCGACGGTGGCCCGACGGCACCGCGTCGACCTCAGCGAGCACGCCGAGCTCGACCCCCTCGCGGAGCCGCTCGTTCACCACGGTGCGGCCCAGGCCGGTCGCCGCCTCCAGCTCCGGACGGGTCATGGCGGCCCCGGCCCGGACCAGATCGACGATCTGGGCCAGGACCAGGATGTCCCGAGCGGACGGCGGTGGCTGCACGTGTGTCTCCTCCCTGCGCGGGCCCGACGGGGGCCATGCTAATCAGCCAGGGTCTCCGCGACCTTGCCGGTTAGGACTTCCGTTGTATTCGTACATAATTATTCCACGGCGAGCCGATCGGTGTGTCGAGGTCGCGGGACCCGGCCGCGGAATCGGGCCCCCGTCCTCGCGAGGAGGGGGCCCGGGTGCCGTCGTCACGACCCTGAACGGTCCCAGCGGGAGGTGTCACCCGCGTAGTAGGGCCACACACGCCACCGGTTTTCGCCGTCGCGGTCGGGGGGATCGAGGGTCACCTTTCCGGACGCGGCCCACTCCACGCCACGGCAGAGCAGCGTCATGAAGTTGACCCGGCGGAAGGTGTCCCAGTCGTGGCCGAGGGTGACGGTGAAGCACCGGCCGGCGCCCCACTCGTTGATCCAGGCGAGCGGCTGGTCCTGGTTCATCCCGCGCAGCTGCTCCAGCCCGCCGGGCGGAATCTCGACCGGGGTGTGCGGCCGGGGCCATCCGGCGCGGCGGTACGTCTCGACGTCGTCGAAGACGGTCAGCAGGACCCGCGCGCCCGGGTGCATCGCGACCCCGGTCAGGATGTCGTCGTTGGAGATTCCCCACTCGGGATCCAGACCGGCGGTGATCGCGTGGCGGGGTTCCGCCGTCCGGACCACGACTTCGCCCACGGGGCGGGGGCGCAGCCCGAGATCGCGGCTCATCGTGGCGCCACGCATCTCATTGAACTCCTCGGGGTAACCCCAGTCGCTGTCCTGGACGGCCGACCCGTGGAACCACACCATTCCACGGCCCTTGTCGCGGACGAAACGCAGCAGCGCGTCGTTCGTCGTCGCGCCGAAACCCTCGGCCTTCTGCCGGTAGTTGTCCCGGCCCTCGTACATGACGAGCACGACGTCGAAGCGGTCGAGCAGTTCCTCGCCGATCCCGCGGAACTCCTCCAGCACCCGCACGCGGAAGCGGCCGGTCGACTCGAGCAGGGTGGTCAGCATCCCGGTGTGATGCCGGAAGCTGCGGTGCTCGTTGTCGTGTTCCTCGGTGACCCGGCCGGTCGCGATCATGACATCGAGCTTGTCCGGCGCGGCCTGCCCTTCTCTCATGCGCCGGCGGCCGCAGACCTGATGTACGCGAGGGACTCCGCGGACGGGACCGTCGGGAAGTATTCGAGCCCGATCGGGCCGTCGTAGCCCGCGGCCCGCAGGACCGACAGGTGCCGCGGCCAGTCGATCGCACCGCTGCCCGGCTCGCCGCGACCGGGGGCGTCGGCGATCTGCACGTAGTCGACGAGCCCGGCGGCGTTCGCCAGCTCCTTCGCGGGATCCTCGCCCTCGGTGACGGAGTGGTACAGGTCGTAGAGGATCCCGAAGGAGTCGGAGTCCACCCCGCGCGCGACCAGGACGGCGTCGGCGGTGCGGTCGAGCAGGGCGCCGGGGTGGTCGACCCGCGTGTTGACCGGTTCGAGCACGAGCTTCACGCCGGAGCCGCGCGTCCGCTCGACGGCCTGGGAGAAGACCTCGATGAGCTTCTGGAGGTTCTGGGGGCGCTTGGCGCCGGGAAAGCCGATGCCCGAGCCGAGGACGACACGCGGGCAGCCGAGAAGACGGGCGTTCTCGACGGCCCGGTCGAGGCCCTCGAAGAAGGGGCCGAGATCGGTCCCCGGCAGTGTGAAGTTGGTCCGCGGTTCGGCGAGAAGCGAGGTCAGGGCGACCCCGGTCTCGGTGAGGGCGTCGGCGAGAGACTTGACGTCCTTGTCGGACGTGCCCCACATCTCGACGGCGTCGAAGCCGGCGGCGGCCGCCGCGCGGATCCGGTCGGCGGCGTCCGGCCCGGCCTCGGTGAAGAGCAGTTCGATGTTGGGGGACAGCTGGTACACGGTTCAGGCCTGCTTTCCTTCGTGGCTGAGGGTGTTCGATATGGCGCGGCGGATGAGGTCGTGCTGCCTGCGTACGAGATCGACGGGGTCGGCCTCGTCCAGGTCGGCGAAGGCATGGCCCTCCCACTCGCTGGAGAAGAAGCCCGAGTAGCCTCCGGTCACGAACTCGCGGACGATGGCCGGGTAGTCGATGGCCGGCTCGTCGCCGTTCTCGTCGATGTCGTAGAACTTGGCGTGCACGTGCACGATCTGCGGCATGATGTCGGCCCACTCGCGGGGGTCGACGTGCCCGTGCATGTTGAAGGCGAGCCGCGCGAACGAGCCGAGGCTCTCCGGCGTGATGCCGCGTGAGCGCAGATAGTCGACGAATTCGGCGTGCCGCTCGTTGATGCCGGAGTCCTTCGCCCAGATCTCCTGCAGCCGCGTCAGGTCCCGCGGCGCGAGCCCCTTCTTGGCGAGCCCGCGCAGCAGCGTGGGGGACATGCTGTGCATCGTCGAACTGAAGTCGGCGACGAAGCCCAGCCGAGGCGAGCCGATCTCGTCGTAGAGCTCACGGATCCGCACGACCTGCGGAGAGTTCGGGCCGAGGGGGGCGTGGATCTCCCAGCCGAGCGTGAGGTCGAGCTCTTCGGCCAGCGGCATCAGCCGGCGGATGAGCTCCGGCTTGGCGCTCTGGATGCGTACCAGCGGGAAGCCCAGCGCCCGCGCGCTGCGGAACTGGGCGGCGGTGAACTCGAACTCCTCGTCCAGGGTCATGTCCCTGTCGCGGCGGCGGCCCATGTCGAGGTTCGCGCCGAACGAGCTCGGGGCGAACCCATGCCGGTCGAACGCCTCGTGCCACTCACGGACGAATTCGTCGGTGACCACGGGGTAGGTCCGGATCGTCTGAGAGGCGACGATCTCGATGCCAGGCCCGATCCCGGCCGCGGCGACCACGTCGAGCAGTCCGTGCAGGTCGTAGCGGCCGGCGGCCCACTCGCTGGTCAGCGAGTAGAGCGTGAGACCGAGCTTGATGCCGCTGCCCGGTACGGCGGGCGCGGCCACGAGGGAGGGGACGGTCGTCGTCATCGGGGGCCTCTCAACGCGCAGTCAGCGTGCGGCGGTTGGTCGCGTGGTTGGTCACGTACGTCATGGGGGCGATCTGCATGTACGGAAGCCGTAGTTCGACGGCCACCTCGACATCGACCTCCTGGCCCTCCGCCGGCGGCTTCTCGCGTGGGACCACGACCTGGAGACGGTCCTGGATGAACCAGAGCGTGTCCCACTGCTCCTTCAGCTCGTCGACGTGGTAGGTGCGTTCGCCCAGCTCGACCCGCAGGTCGTCGCGGGGGACGCGCTCCCCGTCCACTGTCACGGCGATGTCGCTGACACTCGACAGCCAGAGGCTGCGGTACCACGGCACCTTGAGGGCGACCGCCAGACCGCCGGGACGCCGGGTCAGGCTGTCCTCGGTCAGGACCGTGTCATCGGTGGCCATCAGATGTTCCTTCCTTCCCGCAGGCCCACCAGGCGGCGGGCCTCGGCCGGATCGACGATCACGCGAGAGCCGCTCGCGGCGGCGCTCGCACGGATGAGGGCCTGCTCACGGGCGACGACGTCGAAGGGGTCGTCCCAGTCGTTCCAGTGGAAGCCCTCCCACTCGCTGGAGATCGCTCCCGAGTAGCCGCTTCCGACCCACAGGTCGACCAGCTCGCGCACCGGCACCGACGGCTCGTCGCCGTCGGCGTCGATCTCGTAGAACTTTCCGTGGGTGTGCACGGCCCAGGGAAGGACCTCGGCCCAGTCGGACGCCGGCGCGTGGCCGAACAGTCCGGTGATGTTGACCGCCATCTCGATCGCCCGGTCACCGGCACCATGGCGGTGGGCCAGCTCCATGACCTGCCGGAACCACCGTCCGTGCTGCGGCTCGGTCATCGGGGGCCCCTCGGCGTGGTGCTCCCGCCACAGTTGCTCGATCCCCGTCAGAAGGTCCTCGTCGTACCCCGCCTCGCGGTACTTGCGCAGCAGCGTCGACGGCACCGCCCGCAGCGACGCGCCCCAGTCGGGGACGAAGCCGAGCAGGGGCGACCCGAGCTTCTCGTAGCGTTCGAGCAGCGCCTGGATGCGCGGGTGCCTGGGGTGCTGGTGGGAGTGGATCTCCAGGCCGAGCCGGACGCCGTGCTGTTCGGCCACCGGGAGCAGCCGCTCCATGTCGTCGGGGGTGAGCGAGATCTGCACCCGTACGACAGGGAAGCCGAGCTCGCGGGCGACGGCGATCTGGGGGCGCATGTAGTCGACGAGTTCGTCGTCGGTGAGCATCCGGTCGCGGCGCAGCCCGGCGTCGGCGTTCGCGCTGAGGCAGGTCGGTACGAGACCGATCTCGTCGATCAGCGACCGGAAGCGTGTCACGAAACCGGGGTCGACGTCCGGGAATCCCTTGATGCTCTGGAAGCCGACGAGTTCCAGCCCGGGACCGAGACCACGGCGGGCCACCTCGCGCACCAGTTCCTCGAACGTGTACCGCCGCCCGTGGAAGGCGCGGGTGAAGCTGTAGAGCGTGACCCCCTGCACGGGCGTGCCGGGCGCGGTCATGCGGACCTGCCTTTCCGCGTCACCGTCAGCGGCATCGTCTTGGCGTCCTTCTCCTCGATCCTGAGAACCCCCAGGTCGGTGGTGATGTAGGGGATGTACAGGCTCAACGTCACGCTCACCCGGTGCTCGGCCCGGTCGTCCAGAGCGGGCAGATCGCCCTCGAGCTCCGCGGAGTCGAGGACGTACCACCACAGGTCATGGCGGGCGGGTAGGTCGTCGAGCCGGTGGGAGCGACCGTCGACGGTCCAGGTGATGGAGTCACGCGGCACCTGAGCCCCGTCGACCATCCACCGGACGTCGGCGACGGACGACAGCGGCAGGGCCCGGTACCAGGGCATGCGGACGGAGAGCCGCACCCGGTCCCCCCGGGCGGCCAGCGTCCCGGGCTCGATGATCTGTTCCGGCATCAATGCAGGCGTTCCTCAAAGGTGTGAGAGGGCTGCCGGGGGCAGGAAGGAAGGGGTCAGCCCTTCAGCCCGCCGGCGTAGCCCTGGATGAACTTCTTCTGGGCGAAGAAGTAGAAGGCGAGAATGGGAACCATCGAGATGATCACGACAGCGAAGATCAGGTTCCACTGTGAGACCAGTGAGCCGACGTAGTTGTACATGACCACCGGTAACGTCTGGAATCCCGAACCGTTCAGGAAGATCAGAGCGGTGAAGAAGTCGTTCCACACGATCAGGCCGGCGAGGATGGCGACCGTTCCGGTGGCCGGGCCCATGAGAGGGAACACCACCTGAGCGAAAATCCTGGTCCGGGAGGCGCCGTCGACCGTCGCCGCCTCCTCGTAGTCTCGCGGTAGCCTCCGGAAGAAGCCGCCGTAGAGGAATACCGACAGCGGGATGAGCATGCCGGTGTAGACCACGATCATCCCGAACGGCGTCCCCACCAGGCCGAGGTTGCGCGCCTCGACGTAGAGCGGCACGACACCGAGCTGGGTGGGCAGCAGGATTGCGATCATGAACAGGTAGTACGTCCGGGTGCTCCAGCGGCTGGTGCTGCGGGCGAACACGTAGGCCGCGGGGGAGCCGATCACCACGAGGGCGGCGATGGTCCCGGCGGTGATGATCACGCTGTTGAGCAACCCCTGGAATATGCTCGACGACGCGTCACTGGAGGGCGAAAGCAGCGTGACGAAGTTCTCGAAGGTCGGACTGACCGGGAAGGACAGCGACGACGTGGTGAGCACCTGATCCTGCGTCTTCAGCGAGGTGGAGATCAGAAAGTAGAAGGGCATCAACATCACGACCGCCGCCAGGATCGTGACGATCTCGAGGAGCAGCGTCTTCTTCGTGTAGTGGAACACGGCTTTCGTCCGATCTAGAGGCGGTCGCGGGTGGCGTACTGCTGGACGACGGTGAAGATGAGGATGAGCACGCTCAGCACCAGGGCCAGGGCCGCGCCGAAACCGAAATTGCTGAAGACGAACGTGTGCTGGTACACCTCTGTCGCCAGCGTCTGTGTGGCGCCCGCGGGGCCTCCGCCGGTGAGTGCGATGACCTGGTCGAAGATCCGCAGCCCCTGGATGAGTGATAGTGTCGTCGCGATCGCGATGGAGGGCTGGATCATCGGCATCGTGACCGACCGGAAACGACGCAGGGGGCCCGCGCCGTCCAGGGCGGCGGCCTCCTCCAGTTCCACGGGGACGGTGGCCAGGCCGGCGAGGTAGATCACCATGGTGAAGCCGATGTTCTGCCAGACCATGACGACGAGGACGGCCAGGAGCGCGAGCTTCGGGTCGGCCAGCCAGTCGCGCTGCCAGCTCTTCAGGCCGATGGCGCCGAGCGTCTCGTTGAGCGGGCCGTCGAAGGCGAAGATGAACTTCCAGATGTAGGAGACCGCGATCGGGGCGATGACCACGGGCATGAACAGCAATGTCCGCAGGACGTATCGCGTCTTGAGGCCGCGGTTGAGGGCCAGTGCGAACAGCAGTCCCAGGATGTTGCTGCCGAGCACGAAGCCGAACGCCAGCAGCAGCGTGTTGACGAGCGCTCCGGTGAGTTCCTCCGTCTGGAAGATCCGTGTGAAGTTCTTGAGACCGATGAAGTCGAAGGAGCCGATGCCCGTCCAGTTGGTGAAGGCGTAGAAGGCGCCGCTGGCGGTCGTCGCGTAGATGAAGGCCAGCATGAGCGCCACGGCCGGCAGCGCCCACCACCAATAGCCGTAGCCGATGCGGTACGCGCGCTGTCTGCCTGCCGCCGGCTTCGGGGTCGCGGCCGTGGCTCCCACCGCGCCGGCTTGGCTTTCCGTCATGGTCATCTTGCCGTCCCTAGTCCCTGTTTCCGCGTCGGGTGGCGTGCGGGGCGGCAGATCCCACCCCGCACGCGGCCGGGCTCAGCTGCTCCAGGCAGCGTCCATCGCCTTGAGCACGTCGTCGATCGTCTTCTGACCCGTGAGCAGGCCGGTCGCGCCGCTGCCGAGGGCGTCGTAAACCTGGCCGTTGGGCCAGGTGTCGATGCCGAAGGGGCGGTACTGCTTGTTCTTCAGCATGTCCGCGATGGGCTGGTACTGAGGCAGCAGGTCCGACGTTGCGATGTCGCTGCCCACCGGGATGCTGCCCTGCGCGTCGGCGAACTTCTTCGCCTCGTCCGGAGAGACGGAGAACTTGATGAAGTCCTGGACGAGCTTCGGGCTCTTCGTTTTCGCGTTGCCGGCCAGACCGATGTTGGCAGTCAGCGCAGCGTAGGTCTGCGTGCCCTGGGGCGCCGGGAACGGCAGCGCGATGAGCTTCACGTGCCCTTGCGCCGCGTCCATGATGTCCTTGGTCGCCCCGCTCGGCGCGAAGAAACCGAAGAGCTTGCCCTGGCTGGCGCCGTTGGTCAGGGCGTCGAAGCCGGCCCCCGCCGCGCCGTCCTGGAAGCAGCCCGACTTGTTCAGGTCGATCACGGCCTGCAGGGCGTCGCGCCACCCCTGCGTCTGCGCGAAGGTGGTCTTGCCGGCGCCCCGGTCCTGGTTCCAGTTCGGGTTCGGGCCGTACACGGTGGAGGAGGCGATCTCCATCGCCATGATGCCGGGGTTCTGCGGAACGGACCCGGCCAGCCCGAAGATCGATTTACCCGCCGCCTTCACCTTGCCGCACTGTGACAGCACGTCCTGGAGGGTGGACGAAGGCGTGACCGTCACACCGTTCTGCTTGGCGAGGTCGTCGTTGTAGACGATCGCGCTGATCGTCACGGCGGACGGCACCCCCAAGAGCTTGCCGTCGAGCGAATAGAGCTCTTCGGTGCCCTCGGGAAGGACGCTCTTGAGGCTGGAGCCCAGGTCCATCAGGAGGCCGGCCTTTCCGAGCTGGCCCACCGAGCCCGCCTGACCGGTGCCGGCGTTGATGTACATGACATCCGGTCCGTTGCCGGCCTGCATCTGCGTCGTCAGCGTCTGGTTGTAGGCGTTCAGCGCGATCCGGTTGGTCTTGATCGTGACGCCCGGATGCGCCTTCATGTAGTCCTGAGCGAGGGTTTCGTACGCCTTCTCGCCGGTGTTCGCGCTCGCGTAGGACAACGTGATGGTCTGCGGCTCCTCACCGTTGGCGGTGCTGCCGTCCTCGCCTCCGCAGGCGGCGAGAAGCAGGCCGGTGGCCAGAGGCAACGCCACGGCGGCAGCGCGGCGGCGGTGCCGGGCGATCGAGAACGTCATGGTGAGCCTTTCGAGGGCCGGGAAGAGGGGTGACAGTGAGTGAGGGATCCACTGGACGAATCGCGTATGTCGGGAGTGTTACAGCTATTCTGTCGGTAAACAACATAAGTTTGCTGATGGGCAGCATAGACCGGATCTATTGGGAGGCCGGGCGAACCACGGACCCTGCGATGGCCCGCCGGAACTCTCTGGCCACGGGAGTGCATCGCGGTTCCGCTCTTTGGAAATGGCCTCTCACATGCGATGTCTCCTGTCGGCAACCTGCTTCGGCCGGACCGGCCCGCGCGCAAGGGGCTCCTCCGGTCAAGCGGTCTGCTGCTACTTTTGTCGAGCATGATCGGAATTCCTGGCCTGTGTCCTAGGGGAAGCAAGGAGGGGAAGTGCCCTCTGGGCGGATGGACAGCCTGGCCGCCGTCCTCGCGGCGATCCGCGGCAGCCACGGGATGACCCAGCCGCTTATCTCCCAGCAGTTGGAGCTCGGCCGTAGCGTCGTCGCGGCGCGCATCGCGGAGCTGGAGTCGGCGGGGCTTGTGGCCCGCGCGGGGGTCGGTCCCTCCACCGGGGGGCGGCGCTCCTCGTCGGCTGCGGCTGCGCGCGGAGCCGGCCGGGTTGTCGGTGTGGACATCGGTGCGACCGGAATGGAGATCGGCGTCGCGGACCTCTCGGGTCGGGTGCTCGAGAGCGTGGAAGAGCCCGTTGACATCGCCGACGGCCCTGAGGTGATCATGGCCCGGGTTGAGCAGCTCGTCGACGGGCTACTGGCCCGGGCTGTGGAGGGGCGGAGTGTGTGGGGCATCGGGGTCGGTGTCCCAGGACCAGTCGAATTCGCGACCGGCCTTCCGGTGTCCCCGCCGATCATGCCCGGCTGGGACGGATACCCGATCCGTGATCGGTTGTCGCGCCGCTACGACGCGCCGACCTGGGTGGACAACGACGTCAACCTGCTGGCACTGGGGGAGCTGCGTACCAATCCCACCATAGGAGACGCGCAGGACCTGCTCTACGTCAAGATCGGCACCGGGATCGGGGCCGGGCTAGTGTCCGGCGGTCGGCTGCACCGGGGGACGAACGGGTGCGCCGGCGACATCGGGCACATCGCGGTCCCGGAGGCGGAGAACGTCATCTGTCGCTGTGGGAATGCCGGGTGTCTCGAGGCGGTCGCCGGCGGGGCGGCACTGGCGCGCGAGGGGCGGCGGCTGGCCGAGAGCGGGGGCAGCCGGGTGCTGGCGGAGATCCTGGCGGCGAAGGGCACACTGACCACCGCTGACGTCACGGTGGCCGCCGGGAGGGGAGACGCGGCGGCCCGCGCCCTCCTGGCCCGCGCCGGCCGGCTCGTCGGGACCGCGCTCGCCACGCTCGTCAGCTTCTACAACCCGGCGCTCGTTGTCCTCGGCGGCGGGGTGGTCAGCGCCGGCGACCACGTCCTGGCCGCCATTCGTGAGGCCGTCTACCGCCGCTCTCTTCCGCTCGCCACGCGGACACTGCGGATCGAACCGACGTCTCTGGGGGAGGCGGGGCTCGCCGGGGCGGTGCACCTGGTTCTCGATGAGCTGTTCACACCTCGCCTGCTCGCGCAGTGGCTCCCGTTCTCCACGCCCGCCGGGCATCCGGACCTGCCCTCGGCGGGGGAGCGCTCCGCGGCCTGAGCCGAGGAGGCCGTGCTCCCGTCCACCTCGCCAAGGTGACCGCGAGCACCAGACACGGGGATTGCTCGCGGTGGCGGGCGGCGAGGCCGGCCACGAGCGCGGCTACCCGCTCTCGGGCCGGTGGACCTCGACGACCCGGGCCTCGCCCTCAGGATGTGAGCGCATGACCCTGCTGTCGCCGAGCGTCAGTCATCGAATGTCCCTTGTCGGCGGACTTCGGCTCGTGGCGAGCCTCAGGTCGCAGGGCCGCCGAGTTCGGCGAAGGTGTCGGCGACCCAGTCGGCGATGAAGACGCTGACGTGGGGCAGATGGTCCAAGCCGATGTGTTCCGTGGCCCCCTCCTCGGCGGTGAAGATCCGCAACTCCCGCTTGGGGGAGTTGACCGCCTGTTCGTAGGAGCGGTGTGCGTACTCCAGTGGGATCTGCCGGTCGTTCGCCCCGTGCGCGATGAGGAACGGTACGGTGATCTTCTCGACGACGCCTTCCAGGTTCACCTGGTCGGCGAACTCGATGAACTCCCGCAGATCGGTGTGGCCCCACACCCACAAGACGTGCTCCCAGTAGTGCGGGACTGGCCGCTCGCCCTCCCGTTCGAGTCTGCGGCGCTGGACAGCGCCCCAGTCGTGGTTGGCGCCCCAAGCCACGCACAGGGCGAAGCGCTTCTCGAAGGCCGCGGCGCGGGGAGCGTAGTAGCCGCCCAGCGACCAGCCGACGATGCCGATGCGGCCGCGGTCGACGTCCGGCCGGGCTTCCAGCCAGTCGACCACCGCCCCGGCCCAAGCCTCGGCGTCGACGCGGGCGGTGAGCCCCTGCAGCCGGAGCGCCTCACCGGTGCCGGGCTGGTCGAGCATCAGGCAGGAGATGCCGCGTGCGGCCAGCTCCTCCCAGTGACTCGAGGAGTACATGTGCTCCTTGGTCGAGTCCAGCCCGTTGACCAGCACGACGACCGGCGCGGGGCCGGCGTCGGTGGCCGGGGCGGCGCTGAAGTAGGCCGGCAGCGTCGTGCCCTCGTAGGGGATGGCCACCCGGGAGACGCGCGGGTCCCTGAGGTCGAACGCCCTCTGCGCCAGCTCCAGCACCCGCTTGTAGGTCGGGATGCGGTTCGGGTCGGAGTTCGACAGCATCCGCTCGGCCTGACACAGGTAGTTGGTCGCGCGGAAGTACAGCTGCCCGGCCGTACGGGTGTGCCCCGCCTTCTCCGCGTCCTGCGCCTGGGCGACCAGCTGGTCGGTGAGGGCGGTCCAGGCGCATAGCAGGTCGGGCGTGCCGGCGTCCTCGCCCTGGGCAGCGGCCTCCTTGATCGGGCGGCACGCGCGGTCCACCTCGTCGATCAGCCCGCCCGAGTTCAGCGTGGCGACGACGCCGAGGTTCCAGACGTAGTTGCCCGGAAAATACTCAAACACTGTGGTTCCTCTCAAGCCGGAGCGCGGGCAGGGCGCGCTCCTGATCAGGTGGTCCGCTGACGCGCCCGAGGCCGTGGCCGGGCCGCCTCGACAGGCGGCAGCTCGGGTCCGGGTACGACGCGGTTGCGGATGGTGCCGATACCCTCCACGGTCATCTCCACGACGTCGCCCGGTCGCAGCGGAGGAGGGCTGATCTCGCCGCGGCGGCCCCACAGCTCCGCGAGGCAGCCGCCGTGGCCGCATGTGCCCGAACCGAGTACGTCGCCGGGACGCAGGACGGTGCCGCGGGCGGCGTAGGAGACGAGATCCTCGAACGGCCAGCCCATGTTCGACAGCAGGTCCTGACCCACCTCGACGCCGTTGACGCTGACTCGCATGTCGAGGGGCAGGAAGCCCTCGTCGTCCCGGTAGGGCTCCAGCTCGTCGGCGGTCACCAGCCAGGGGCCCAACGTGGTGGCGGAGTCCTTGCCCTTGGCCGGGCCGAGCAAGACCTTCATCTCCCGGCGCTGCAGGTCCCGGGCGGACCAGTCGTTGAGCACGGCGTACCCGAAGATCGCGTCACGGACTCGGTCCGGGGTCTCCGAAGCCACCTTCCGGCCGACCACGGCCGCGACCTCCAGCTCGAAGTCGAACAGCCGGGAGCCGGGGGGCATCGGTATGTCGTCGTGTGCACCGTAGAGCGGGTAGGGGTTGGTGAAGTAGAAGGTCGGCGCCTCGTACCACTCCGCCGCGACCCCGCCGCCATCGCCGACACTCATGACCACGCCCTCGACGTGCTCCTCGAACGCGACGAAGTCGCGGATCGTCTCCGGCTGCAGCGGCGGCAGCAGCCGGACACGGTCAAGCGGGACCGGCGGCGCGGACAGCGTGGCCGCCCCGGCCTCCAGCGCCGCGGGCAGCCCCGCGCGGACCAGGTCGAGCACGGTCACGCCGGCTGGAAGGGCGTGCAGCCCGTGCTCACCGACGACGCCGGCGGTGACGGTCCCGCCGTCTTCCCAGGTTGCGAACTTCATGGGCTCAGACCGGGGGTGCGACGAACAGACCCTGGTCGGGGTCGTTGAACGAGCGCTGCGCGACGAACTCGTTCATCGCGTTCGCGGTGCCCCACTGGTCGCTGACCTCGGGCTTGCTGAAGTCGTACACATGGGGGTGCCAGGTGTCCTCGTCGAGGACTTCCAGCTCGGTCGTGTACTCCATGGTGTTGCCGGACGGGTCAAGGAAGTAGCTGAAGGTGTTGTTGCCGGCCAGGTGCCGTCCGGGCCCCCAGATCTTCTCCACGCCGGCGCGCAGCACCCGGCCGGTGCCCCGCATGTACTCGTCCAGGCCACGCATCTCGAACGAGGCGTGGTGCAGCGAGGGGTGCGGGCAGCGGGCGATCGCCAGGCTGTGGTGCCAGGCGTTGATCCGCATGAACCACATCATCTCGCCCATGCGAGGGTGCATCAGGGTGTCCGAGAGGGCGAACGAGAGGTGCTTTTCGTAGAAGGCGCGGGTGCTCTCAGGGTCGGCGGAGTTGATGACGACGTGCGAGAGTCGAACGGGGATCGACTCCCCCTCTTCGACCGCTCTGTGCTTCCGTACGGCGACATCGGCGCTGATCTCGATCGTACGGCCCTCATTGTCGAAGAACCGGAAGCCGTAACCGCCTCCGGGGGTCTGCAGGTCGCCCGGCTCCGTTATGAGCCGGACGCCGTCGCGGGCGAGGTTACCGGCGAGGGCGTCGACGTCGGCACGGCTGGCCGCGCCGAACGCGATGAGGTCGATGCGCTTGTCGGCCGACTCGCGCAGCCGGACGACGTACTGCTCGGGCGACCCCTCGGCGGCCAGGAAGGTCAGGCCGGTGTCGCTGTGCTCGGCCTTGAGCCCCCAGAGGTTCGTGTAGAACTCGAGCTGCTTGGCGTGGTCGGGCACGGCGAGGTCGACGTGCCGTAGATGGGTGATCAGACGTTCGGGCATCGGGTTTCTCCGGTAGCGGATCGGCCAGGGGTAGGTCAGGCGGGGCGGCTGACGAGCATCGCGATGGTTCGCATGAGGCCGGGAATGTCGCCCTGTTCGTGCGCGAGCTGCCAGGCGGCGAGCTGGTTGGAGGCGTCGACGACGGTCTTCGCGCGGTCCACACGGCGAGCGTGGAACTCGTCCCAAAGATTCTGATCGACGGCGTCATGAGTGATCAGGAGCTCCGTGAGGACGGCGGCGTCCTCAAGGGCCTGGGCGCCGCCCTGGGCGATGGTCGGCGGGCAGGTGTGCGCGGCGTCGCCGATGAGCACGACTCGCCCGCGGTTCCACGGCGGCGCGAGCAGGTGGGTCTCGAACCACGTGTAGTTGACCCGGGAGGGATCGGTGAGCGTCTCCCGGATCTCGTCCCACGGTCCGTGGTAGGCCTGGGAGAGATCCCTCATGACGGCCAGCTGCTGCTCCGGCGTGAGGGTGGAGCGGTCCTGCGCGTCCTCCACGATGTATGCGTAGAGCGAATCCTCACCGGTGGGGCAGTAGCCGGCGATGTAAGAGGGGCCGCCGTAGTAGAGGTCGGTGCGTGTCACGCCGGCCGGCCGCGGGCCGAAGCTCCGCCAGATGCCCATGCCGACCGACTTGGTCTCCAGGTCGATGCCCAGCGCACGGCGGGTCCAGGAGCGGATGCCGTCCGCACCGATCACGAGGTCGTACCGGCTGGCGGACTCGTCGGAGAAGGTGACGGCGACCCCGGTGTCGTCCTGGCGCAGTTCGGTGAACGTCGTCCCGTACCGGATCTTGACGCCCACCTCATCGGCGCGGTCGTGCAGGATGCAGGCCAGCTCGGGGCGGGACATCCCCATCACGGCGGGATAGTCCGGGCCGCCGGTCTTGGCATCCGGGATCTCGAAGAGCACTGTCCCGTACGGGTCGGGCGCCCGGATGCCGGTGACGTCGAAAGGGTAGCCGCGCTGGCGCGCGCGTCCCCAGACGCCCAGTCTGTCAAGCTCGCGGAGTGCGTTGCCCTGGAGGGTGATCCCCGAGCCGAGCGCGGTGACCTGTGGCTCGATCTCCACCAGGTCCACTGCCACCCCGGCGGAGGCCAGGTGTATGGCTGCTCCGGCGCCGGCCAGGCCGCTGCCGACGATGAGGACGTTCTTCACGGCGGGCATGTCAGGACTCCTTGATCACTTGACTGCGATCGGATTGACCGGGGCGCCCACGGCACCGGTCACGGGCAGGGGAGCGGCGGTGAGGAAGAAGTCCCAGACGCCGTCAGCGGCGCAATCGGCGGCCAGCGCGTCGAGGTCCCACATCTCACCGATGAACAGCCCCATGTTGGGGATGGCGACCTGGTGCAGCGGCTGGAAGGCGACGTCGAACTCATTGGGGCGCACCTCGAAGCCCCAGGTGTCGGTGGCGATGCCGGCGATCTCGGTGTCGTGCAGCCAGTCCGCCGTGGTGAACGACAGGCCGGGGGAGGGTCCGCCGGCGTAGTCGCCCCAGCCCTCTCGCCGTGCCCGTGCCAGCCGGCCGGTGCGCACCAACAGCAGATCGCCGCGGCCGACATGCGCCGACTCGCCCTGGGCGGCGATGGTCGCCTCGAGGTGCTCGGTGGTGATGGCGAAGCCGTCGGGCAGTTCGCCGCCGGTCCCGATGGCCCGGCCGACGTCGAGGAGCACCCCACGGCCGCAGATGAGCGAGGCCACGGTCTCGATGCCGGTGACCGCGTCGCCGTCGCTGGTCACGACGTCACCCGCGCGGCGGCCGTTCCAGGCGCGGCCGTGGTCGAAGATATGCCCGAGGCCGTCCCATTGAGTGGAGGCCTGCAGCGGCATGAAGATCACATCGTCGGCGCCGCCGAGCCCATGTGGGAAGCCCTGCGTGCCGCGCTCGGCGTCGGTCCCGGTGTCGAGCATCGTGTGCACCGGGTTGGTGCGCCGCCGCCAGCCCTTCTGCGGACCGTTCATATCGAACGACTGGGCGAGCGAGAAGCTCACTCCCCGGCGCACCAGCGCCGCGCCCTCGCGGCGCTTGGCCTCGTCGAGGAAGTTCAGTGTGCCGAGCACATCGTCATCGCCCCAGCGACCCCAATTGGAGTTCCGTTTGGCGGCGGTGGCGATGGCTCCCTCGGGATCCGCAGGGTCCAGGGGCGCCATGGCGGGGACGTGGGGCACGAAGGTCCTCTCTCGGGTCGGGGACGTGGACCATGGTGCGGGAGGGAGGGTTATCAGGGAAGACGCAATGGGTGATGCCGCTCATCAGTGCCATGGATAAGCTGCTGGTCATGCGGCTCTCGAACCTGGACCTCAACCTGCTGGTGTCTCTCGACGCGCTGCTCGACCAGCGCAGCGTCACCCGGGCCGCCCAGCAGCTGGGGCTGAGCCAGCCGGCGTTGTCGGCGTCGCTGGCCCGGCTGCGTCGGCACTTCGGTGACGAGCTGCTCACCCGGGTGGGCAACGAGTACCGGCTCAGCCCGCTCGCCGCGCAGCTCAAGCCGCAGGTGCGGTTGGCCCTCGATGGTGTGGAGCGGATTTTCACCGCGCAACCGGTCTTCGACCCGAAGGAGTCCAGCCGGGAGTTCAGCGTCCTGCTCAGCGACTATGCCAGTGCGGTCCTCGGCAACGTCCTGACGGAGCTGTTGGGGCAGGAGGCGCCGGGCGCCCGTCTAAGGCTGATGCACAACACCCCTGCTGCGGTCGACCACGCCGAGCAGACGTTGCTGACAACGGACCTGCTGGTGGTGCCGCACGGCTTCGTCACCGACCTACCCCACGCGGAGGTGCTGCGGGACAGGTGGGTGCTGGTGGTCTCGGCGGACAACCCCGACGTCGGTGACACGCTCACCATTGAGCAGATCGAAGCCATGCCATGGGTCGCGACCTACTACGGGCCGACGGCGTCCACTCCGGCCGCCCGGCAGATGCGGATGCTCGGGATCGAGCCGCGGGTCCAGGTCGTGACGGAGAGTTTCCTGACCATCCCCGGCCTCGTCGCCGGGACGCGCCGGATCGCGCTGCTGCAGGAGCGGCTGGTGCGCCTGCTCTCGGTCGACGTCGGGATCCGCTCGCTGCCCTGCCCTTTCGAAGTCGGCCCGCTGGTCGACGCAATGTGGTGGCACCCGGTCTACGACCGCAATCCCGAGCACGCCTTCTTCCGGGATCTGCTCCTGCGCGCCGCCCAACAGGTGAGCGGCTAGTTCTCGGCTGGTTCTGTGCCGAAGGTGGACCCGCGATGGTGAGATGGCGTCGAAGCCAGGTTAGGTGGGTGCGGTTGCGGCACCCACCTGGCACCAGGTGCTGGTGCAGCCCCCGGTAGATGCGGGGGCGAACTTAGCATCCTCGGCGGCCTGCCGTCGCATAGCCGCTCGATGTGTAACCAAGCGCATCTCGCAGGCGGGCGATGGGGCGTGCATCTGAAACCGGCCGAGCCAGATCTCAACTGCCTTCCCCGATAGAGCCGCTCGCCATGCCGAGGTCATCAACGCTGCCCCGATGCTGCTGATCGCTCACCCAGATGGTGGCGACGTTTTCGCCAGCGGCGGCTACTCGGATGAGTTCTCCGCGGGCTTGCAGGGTGGGGAGGATACGTTGGTGGTCGAGGCGGGGGTGCAGGTCGGCGGGGCCGAAGCGGTGGCGCGAGCCGTGGGGGAGCAGGTCGACCATTACGTAGTCAGCCGAGTGGAAGAGCAGTGCCGCGAGGGCTTCGGGGTCGTCGGCATGGCCGAGGACGTCGACGGCGTAGACACGCTGGTAGTCATGGGTGCCCAGCTCGCTCAGAGCAGACCTGTGGATCGGCCGGGAAGGGGTGTACCTTCCCGGTGATCGTTTGAGGTCTCTCACGCATGGCCGACGCGCTAACGTCGGTCGGGAAGGCAGACCCGATGCTCACCGTGGTCCCTGACCCCGCCGATGGCGACCAGCCTGTGGCAGAGAGCCCGGCCTCCTCCTCACTGATCGACGAAATCGTCCGGGAGGGCGCCCGGCGGATGCTCGCCGCCGCCTTGCAGCTCGAATACCGCGGCGGAGACCCACTCGCCGCCTCCTCCTGGAGGGACTGTAAGAACAACGGGTCTGTCCCGTAAGCGGCTCTGGCCCACTTTCGGTGGTGACGGAACGTGGCTAGCCGAGCAGAATGCGGT
This sequence comes from Microbispora sp. GKU 823, assembly GCF_002027145.1. Lineage (NCBI taxonomy): Bacteria > Bacillati > Actinomycetota > Actinomycetes > Streptosporangiales > Streptosporangiaceae > Microbispora > Microbispora sp. GKU 823. Next base: position 40,481 of record NZ_MWJN01000057.1, read on the forward strand.
GACGAAGGAGAGCGAATCCGGATGGCGTTCCCGCCGCAGGAAGGTGATGCTTCATCCCTTTGCTGTGGCCACCAGCGCCTCTGCCAGGTCTTCCAGACGGCCGTCGGAGCCCGGGGCGCTGGATGGTGGGCCGATGGTGAACAGCCGGATGCCCGCCATCCGTGCTGCCTGCGAACCCAGGGTGATCATGTCGCGGTGGCACAACATCACGACGGCACCGCTGTCCAGGAGCAGTCGCATGATCTCGTCGACCGACATCAGCGGGCTCACCTGCACGGCCTCCGCTCCTGCGGCAAGGATGGCGTGGCGGATGTGGTGAGACCTCATCGTGCCAGGACACAACAGGGCGATCCGGTCGCTGCGACCTGGGCTGATCTTTCTCACTGCCGCGGCCAACGCGCGCACCCGGCGCCGGCTCCAGGGGTCATGGTCTCCGCCAGCGGACTCAGTCGTGCAGGACGAGGACGGCCACACCGCACATGGTCGCCAGGCCCTTTCTGGCGTCCGTGCGGTTCATGCGGTACGGCAAGGTCGTGAGGATGCGCGCGCCTGAGCAGCCGAGTGGGTGACCCAGTGCGATGGCACCGCCGTCGCGGTCGAGGTGCAGGTCCTGGAGGAAAGCGAGGGCCTGGGCGGCGAACGCCTCGTTGATTTCGACTGTGTCGAGGTCGTCGATCGCCCAGCCGACCCGGGTCAACGCCTTACGGACGGAAGTCCGGCGGGCAGCGGCGAAGGGGACGGGACGCATCAGGGGGTTCCCTTTCACTGGCTCAGGTGAAGGCGGCGACGCCCGTCAGGGCCCGGCCGATCAGCAGTTTGTGGACCTGGCTGGTGCCTTCGTAGAGGGTCATCACCCGCGCGTCCCGCAGGTACTTGGAGACCGGGTACTCGTCGATGTAGCCGTAGCCGCCGAAGACCTGGAGCGCGTCGTTCGCGGCGCGCACGGCCGCCTCGCTCGCGTACAGCTTCGCCATCGACGATTCCGTGGCGAACGGCAGGCCGCGGTCGATGTGGTCGGCGACCCGCCACACCAGCAGCCGGGCGGCGTCGACGTCCAGGGCGATGCTCGCGATCAGGTCCTGCACCAGTTGGTGGGCGGCGATGGGCTTGCCGAACTGCTCGCGTTCCTTGGCGTACGCGACGGCCGCGTCCAGGCAGGCCTGCGCCAGGCCCACGCATCCTGCGGCGACGGACATACGGCCCTTGGCCAGCGCCGCCAGGGCGATGGAGAAGCCTTTGCCCTCCGGGCCCAGGACGGCCTGCTCCGGTACCCGTACGGCGTCGAAGATCAGCTCAGCGGTGGGCTGTCCGCGCAGGCCGAGCTTGCCGTGCAGTTCCCGACGTTCGAGACCGGGGGTGTCGGTGGGGACGAGGAAGGCGGTGATGCCCCGGTGGCCGGGCTCCCCGGTGCGGGCGAAGACCAGGGCGACGTCCGCCCAGGTGCCGTTGGTGATGAACATCTTGGAGCCGTTGATCACCCAGTCCGTGCCGTCGCGCTCGGCTCTGGTGGTGAGCGCGGCCGCGTCGGATCCGCTGCCGGGCTCGGTCAGCGCGAAGCAGCCCAACGCCTGGCCGCTGGTGAGTGCGGGCAGCCACCGGTTCCTCTGGTCCTCGTCGCCGTAGGTGTTGATCGACTTGGCGACGAGCCCCAGGGAGACGGACACGATTCCGCGGACGGCGGAGTCACCCCGGCCGAGTTCCTCCAGCACCAGGGCGTAGGCCAGATGATCGCCCGCTGAGCCGCCGTACTCCTCGGGGATCGTCAGGCCGAGAAATCCGAGGTCGCCCAGCCGGCTCACGATCGACCGGTCGACGGATTCCGCGCGGTCCCAGTCAGCGGCGTGGGGAGCGATCTCGCGGGCGACGAATTCGGCGGCGAGTTGCCGTACGGCGATCTGTTCCTCGGACAGTTCGAGGTTCATCCCGTCCTCCAAAACTAGCAGTGCAAGTTTTAGTTGCATCGTAATCCAGGTAAACTAGCGGTGCAAGTTTTAGGGGATGGCATCCAGGCGCAGGGAGAATGTCGTGGCGCGACCTCGTCGGCCGTTGCTGAGCCGGGAACGCATCGTGTCCGCGGCTCTCGCCCTGGTCGACGCCGAAGGGCTCGACGCCGTCTCCACGCGGCGGCTGGCCACCGAACTCGGGGTCAGCGGGCCATCGCTCTACAACCACGTGGCCACCAAGGAAGAACTGGTCGATTCCGTCGTGGACGCGGTGCTCAGCGAGGTCGACACGTCGATGTTCGCCCGGCTCGGCGGCGATGACCGTGACTGGCGCGCGGCCTTGGCGGCCTGGGCGAAGTCCTACCGGGCCACGCTGGCCGCGCATCCCAACATCGTCCCGGTGGTGGCCAAGGGGCCCGGACGGCGTCCCCATGCGCTGCACATCGCCGACGCCGTCTTCGGAGGGCTGGTCGCGGCCGGGTGGCCTCGCCGTGAAGCCACCCGGGTGGGAGCGCTCATGCGGTATTTCGTCACGGGTTCGGCGCTCGGCTCCTTCGCCGGCGGGTTTCCCGATGACGCGACCGTGTACGAGGAGAACTACGCGCACCTGGGGCAGGCGCATCTCCTCGCCGAGCGACAGCAGGAGATCAACGAGAGCGCCTTCGCGGTCGGTCTTGAGTCCCTTCTCGACGGGCTTGAGCTGCGGTACCGGACCGTGACAGCAGGCGGTGACCCGTCGGAGCGGGTCACCTGAGTCACTTCCCCCTCCACACCGGCGGCCGTTTCTCGGCGAAGGCGCGGGCGCCCTCCTGGGCGTCGTGCGAGGTGAATATCGGGGCGATCAGCTCCCGCTGTCGGTCGAAGGCGGACTCCGCCGGCCATCCCCGTGACTCGACGATCACCTGCTTGGTGACGCGGACCGCCAGCGGCCCGTTCGCGGCGATCGCGGCGGCGAGCTGCCGGGCCTGCGCCAGTGCTTCTCCCGGCGAGGTCAGCCGGTTGACCAGGCCGAGTGCGTGGGCCCGTTCCGCGGGCAGCAAGTCGCCGGTCAGCGCCAGTTCCATGCCGATCTGGTACGGGATGCGTCCGGGGAGGCGCAGCAGGCCGCCCCCGGCCGCGACCAGCCCTCGACGTACCTCGGGCAGGCCGAACCGGGCGTTGTGGGCGGCCACCACGAGATCACTCGCCAGCACCAACTCGCATCCGCCCGCCACGGCGTAGCCTTCGACGGCGGCGATGAGCGGTTTGCGCGGAGGCGCCTCGACCAGGCCCGCGAACCCGCGTCCTGGCACGTAGGGGCGTTCTCCGCGCAGGAAAGCCTTGAGGTCCATACCGGCGCAGAAGACGTCTCCCGCGCCGGTGAGGATGCCGACTTTCAGGTCTTGGCGGGCGTCGAGCTCGTCCATCGCGGCGGCGATGCCTTCGGCGACGGAGAGGTTGATGGCGTTGCGTGCCTTCGGGCGGTTGATGGTGATGACAGCAAGGCCGTCGGCGTACTCGGTGATCACTTCATCGCACATGGGTCTCCCATTCGGTCATCGTTCGTTGGCTGCGCGGCTCGTCCAGGTGTAGAAGCCTTGTCCCGTTTTGCGGCCCAGGAGGCCGGCGGCGACCTTCTCGCGCAGCAGTCGCGGTGGCGCGAACCGGTCGCCGAGCTCACCGGAGAGGTATTCGGCGATGGCGAGCCGGACGTCGAGTCCCACCAGGTCGGTCAGGCGTAGCGGGCCGATGGGGTGCCGGTAGCCCAGGACCATGGCGGTGTCGATGTCGTGCGGCTCCGCCACACCCTCCTCCACCATGCGGATCGCCTCCAGGCCGAGCAGCACCCCGAGACGGCTGGTGGCGAACCCGGGACTGTCGCGGACGACTATGGAGTGGCGTTGCCACGTCTCACTCCAGCTCTTCGCCAGCTCCACCGTCCGTGGCGCTGTCCGCTCACCGGCGACGATCTCGACCAGGGCCGACTTCGCCACCGGGTTGAAGAAGTGCAGCCCGAGGAACCTGTCCGGGTCATGGACGGCCTGCGCGAGCCGGCCGATGGCGATGGAGCTGGTGTTGGTGGCGAGGATCGCATGGTGCGCCACCCTGCCGGCCGCGGCGAGCACGTCCGCCTTCAGCTTCGCGTCCTCCGCCACGGCCTCGATGACGAGGTCCGCCTCCGGCGGGGTGCGCGAGAGGTTCGTGGTCGTCTCCAGCCGGGCGAGCGCGGCGGGGTCGTCCGGCCACTCCCGGCGGACCCGTTCGGCCACCCGGCCGGCGGCCGCCTGGTCGACCTCGACCACGGTCACGGTGCTGCCCGTGGCGGCCATGAGGCCGGCGATGCCGCACCCCATGGTGCCCCCGCCGATGATCGTCACGTGACGCGGGTGATTCGTCATGTCTCCTTCAAGTGTTTGGAGTAACCAATGGTCACTGCGGCTCTTCGGCCGTGAGGACGGACGCGGCGCGGGGCCGGGACAGCCGACGGACGAGGTAGATCACCGCGATCCCGGCGGGCGCGACCAGTCCGAGCCCGAGCTGGCCACGCGATTCGGGCAGGACGACCATGCTGACGGCGACCGCCACCAGGAGCCCCAGCGTGAACCAGCTCAGATACGGATGACCCCACATCCTGACGGGCAGGTCTCCGCCCTCCTGCTCGACGAGCCTGCGCAACCGGAGCTGAGAGATCGCGATCACGGCGTAGATGACCAAGGCGACACTGCCCGCGGCGTTGAGCAGGAACGCGAACACCGCTTCGGGGGCGAGGTAAGCCACCGCGACCGCGAGCCAGCCGGCCAGCGTGCTGAGCACGATCGCGCGGATCGGCGTGCCACGGGCCGTGGTCCTGGCCAGGGAGCGCGGCGCCTCACCTTGAGCGGTCAGCGCGAACAGCATGCGGGACGCGGTGTAGATGCCGGCGTTGAGCACCGACAGCACTGCGGTCAGCACGACGAGCTGCATGGCGACGGCCGCCCCGGGAACGCCGAGCCGCTCCAGGAGGTCGACGAACGGGCTCTCGCCCGGCTGGATCTCGGCCTGCGGGATCAACACCACGATGAGAGCGATCGAACCGACGTAGAAGACGATGACCCGCCACACCACGGTGGTGGCCGCCCTGGCGACCGCCCTGACCGGGTCGGTGGCCTCCGCGGCGGCGATGGTGACGATCTCCGCGCCGAAGTAGGAGAAGACCACCACGGTGATGGCGCTCAACACCCCGGTGGCGCCTGTCGGGGCGAGCGGGCCGTCGCCGATGGCCAGGACGTGCGCCGGCTGCCCGGGCAGCACACCGAACAGCGCGGCGGCCGCGATCGCCAGGAAGACCACGATCGCCGCCACCTTGACGGCAGCGAACCAGAACTCGGCCTCTCCGAATCCGCGCGCGGACAGCAGGTTGACCACGCTCATCACGCCCATGACGGCGGCGGAGACGACCCAGAGCGGCAGGTGCGGAAGGAACTCGCCGATGATCTCCGCTCCGGCCACGGCTTCGAAGGCCACGACGACGACCCAGAAGTACCAGTACGTCCAGCCGATGATGAACCCCGCCCCCTTCCCCAGGGCGAGGCGGGCGTAGTCCGAGAACGAGCCGACCGAGGGCCGTGCGGCGGCCATTTCGGCGAGCATGCGCATCACCAGGAGCAGGATCACTCCGCCCACCGCGTACGCGAGCGGGGCCAGCACACCCGCGGTGTGGATGACGGCGCCGGAGCCGACGAACAGCCCCGCCCCGATGACGCCTCCCAGCGCGATCATGGACAGATGCCGAGGTCGCAGGGATCGCCGCAGCGCCTGCGGGGGATTCGAGTCGTTGTGGTGCGGCAAGGGTTCGCCTCCAGTACGGCCGGCCGCAGATGGGGAGCCTCGGCGCGCGATGAGAGGTCGCGGCTGCCCGGCGCTTGGTGCGGCAGCCTAATTGAGTCGATCGATCGATACAATAGCGAGCTCTAAATCCGCGGACGGCGGCCACAGGCTCAGGCCATGGATGGGTCCGACCGTCAGAAGTCGCCTTGCGAGGTGGAGCTACGCCGCAAGTTGCACTCTTTTCAATGTTTCGAACGATCGATACAATACGTCGCCAAGATCCGGACATAGGAGCGTGTTCATGGCCGTCCCAAACTCCGAGGAATTGGCCCGCTGCGTCGAGCAGATCGATCGTGACCGACTGACGAAGACCCTCTGCGAACTCATCGAACACCCCAGTGTGAACCCCTTCGGCGAAGCGCCGAGGGGCGCGGAGGAGGGGGAGCGGAGAGTAGCGGCCTACCTTCGCGATCGGCTCACCGCACTCGGCTGGACGTGCGACGTCGACGAGTACGCGCCCGGCCGCCACAACGCGCTGGCACGGCTTCCCGGCGCCTCGGGGGGCAGGTCGCTGATGTTCGCCGGCCACATGGACACGGTCGAGACGACGGGTTACCCGCAGGCGCTCACCGGCGTCGTCGGCGACGGCAGGGTTCACGGGCGGGGCGCGTGCGACATGAAGGCCGCGCTCGCCTGCTACCTGGAGGTCGCCGAGGTTCTGGCCGAGCGGTCGATCAGCCTCGCCGGAGATCTGCTGATCGCGGGCGTGGGCGATGAGGAGTACCGCCAGGAAGGCGCCAAGGCGCTCGGCGCGAGCGGGCCCAGGGCCGACGCGGTGATCATCGGTGAGCCGACGGAGCTGACGCTCTGCCTGGCCACCAAGGGGCTCGCGGCCTACGACCTGCGGGTCGCGGGGGTGGCCACGCACGGGAGTGTCCCCCAGCACGGCGCCAACGCCATCCTCACGGCGGCCCGGCTACTGGGTGGCTTCGAGGACTACCAGCGCACGCTCGACCGGCGACGGCATCCGCTGCTCGGCCCCGCGACGGTGAACGTCGGCGTCATCGAGGGGGGCACGAAGCCGAACATCGTGCCCTCCGAATGCCGCGTCCAGTTCAGCCGTCGCCTGCTGCCGGGTGAGAGCCCCGCGGACGTCCCTGTCGAGTTGGCGGCGGTCCTGGAGCGGGGAACGTGGTCGATCGGCGAGGCGTGGTGGACGGTCGACGCCTACGAACTGCCCCACGGCCACTGGCTGGCCGAGGCGCTGCGCACGGCGGCCCGGCTCAGCGGCGTCCCCGACTGCGAGCCGCACGGGTTCCCCGCCAGTTCCGACGCGGCCTACTTCGGCTCGCCGGTGGCGTTGTTCGGCCCCGGCTCGCTGGCCCAGGCGCACAGCCTCGATGAGTGGGTGTCCGTCGACGACATGGTCACGGCCACGGCCGTCTACCTCCGTACCGCCTTCCTGACCGCTGGATGAGGAGAGAACCATGTGGGTGCGTTTCATCCTGGCCGCAGTGCCGTTCGTGCTCATCCTGGGCGTCGTCCCGTGGGCCAACCGCGTCGAGCCGTACGTGCTCGGGCTGCCGTTCCTGCTGTTCTGGCTGAGCCTGTCCATCGTCGTCACCTCGGTCTGCATGGCGGCGGTGTACCGGCTCGACCCGGCCAACCGACAGGAGGCCGACCAGTGATCCCTTCGCTCGCCCTGATGGCGCTGACCCTGGCCGTGGCTGTCTACCTCGGCATACGCGCACGCGGACGCAGCCCCATGAGCCTGGAGAGATGGGCTGTCGGCGACCGCTCGCTCGGCGGCGTTTTCGTGTTCCTGCTGATGGCCGGGGAGATCTACACGACGACGACGTTTCTCGGCATCAGCGGGTTCGTCTACGCCAACGGCGGCGCGGCGTACTACATCCTCGCGTACGTGACCCTCGCCTACGTGGTCTCGTACTGGCTGCTGCCCGCGCTGTGGCGGTACGCCAAGGAGCACGGCCTGGTGTCGCAGGCCGACTTCTTCATCAGGAAGTACGACAGCCGGGGCCTCGGCGTCGTCGTCACGGTCATCGGCGTGGCCGGCATGGTGCCGTTCCTCGTGCTGCAGCTGAAGGGGCTCGGGATCATCGTCGCCGAGGCATCGTACGGCGCGGTGTCGTCCTCGGCCGCGATCGTGATCGGCGGGGTCCTGCTGACCGGCTACGTCACGCTGTCCGGGCTCTTCGCCGCGGCCTGGACCTCGGTCGTCAAGGACATCCTGATCGTGGTCGTGGTCGGGTTCCTCGGCATCTACCTGCCGCTGCACCACTTCGGCAACGTCGGTGACCTGTTCGCGGCGGTCGAGGCGGCGCGTCCCCGATTCGCCACACTGCACACGGACAACCTGGGCATCTCCTGGTACATCTCGACGGTGGTGATCTCCACACTCGGCTTCTACATGTGGCCGCACCTGTTCGCCGCCACGTTCTCGGCGCGCAAGGAGTCGACGTTCAGGAAGAACGCCGTCATCTTCCCGCTGTACCAGCTGTTCCTGCTGTTCGTGTTCTTCGTCGGCTTCGCGGCCGTGCTGGCCGTGCCGGGGCTGCCGGCCGGACAGGCCGACCTGTCGCTGCTGCGGCTGGCCAAGGAGTCGCTGCCGCCCGTGGTCATCGGCCTGGTGGGCGGAGGCGGGCTGCTGGCGGCGCTGGTGCCCGGCGCGATGCTGCTGAACACCACGTCCGCGTTGATCGCCAACAACGTGTACAAGCCGCTGCGGCCAGGAGCCGACCTCCGCAGGGTGGCCCAGCTCGCGGTGCCCTGCGTGGGAGTGGTGACGATCTACCTCGCGCTGAACGACGGTGCGGCGATCGTGAACCTGCTGCTGCTGGCGTACGCGCTGGTCACCCAGCTCGCCCCCGCGTTCCTGCTCAGCCTGCTGCGCCGGAACCCGGTCAACCGCTGGGGCGCCGGCGCCGGGATGCTGGCCGGGACCGCGGCCATCGCCTACCTGACCGTGAACGGCCTGACCGTGGCCGATGTGGCGCCGTTCCTGCCGCCGGTGCTGCAACAGCTGAACGTGGGGGTGCTGGCGCTGGTCATCAATCTCGCGGTGCTCGCCCTGGTCACCCTCGCCACCAAGCGGCGTGCTCCCGTGATCAGCTCACCAGGAACCGCGTAGGCTCGCCGATCTCCAGGTCCACGCGCCGCACGGGGCGACCCCCGCGTGCGGCGCGAACCAGGGCCAGGCCCCCGTCGGCGTAGCTGTGGCACAGCTCTGGCAGGGTGAGGTCGCCGCTGGGCTGGAACCAATGGGACACCGCGGTGCACATCTCCAGCAGGCCGATGGTCAGCGCCTTTGGCTGCGAGACGGTGAACACGCCCTCGGCGACGCCTTCTTCCACTGTGGTCCGCCACACGTTCTCGTAGGAGTCGCGCAGGGCCACTACGCGGTCGCGACGCTCACCGGACAGCGCCCGGATCTCGGTGTCGCTGACGATCTTGGCTAGCCGGTCGGTGACGTGCTCCCACACATGCTGCTCGATCAGCATCGCCAGGCGCCGACAAGGTGTCTCCAGCGCCTGATACGCCTGGTCGGCGGCTCGTTTGAGCGGGGCGGTGCTGGTGAACATGATGTCCACCAGCAGGTCGTCCTTGCTGCCGAAGTGGTGGTAGAGCGAGGACAGGGTGACGCCGGCCTGTGTGGCGATGTCACGGATGCCCGTGCCGTGGAACCCCCGCTCGGCGAAGAGGCTGATGGCCGCCGAGCGGATACGACGGGGGGTTTCCGCCGCATCGGCGGCGCGCGGGCGCGGCATCGTTCGGCTCCTACCTGACCAGACCGTCTCGTGTGACTGAACCTACCGGATCGCGATCACTGCCGCCGTCACCCCGCCATCGTCAGGCCGCCGCTGACGGACAGGATCTGGCCGGTGACGTGTGCCGGGGACGCGGCGAAGAAGGCGACCGCCTCGGCGACCTCCTCGGGCTGGGCGAGGCGCCTGTCGGGGGTGGCACGGACGATCGCGTCCATCGTGGCCGCGGCGCGCTCGTCCTGCTTGATCTCTTCGAGCAGGGGAGTGTCGGTGGGGCCCGGGCACACGCAGTTGACGGCGATGCCGTGGCGGGCGGTCTCCCTGGCGATGGACTTGGTGAAGGCGATCGTGCCCCCCTTGCACGCGGCGTACACCGCCTCGCCCGAGGAGCCGACGCGTCCGGCGTCGCTGGCCACGTTGACGATGCGGCCGCCGCCGCGTGCGACGAGCCGGGGGAGGGCCAGGTGGGTGGCGTTGAACACGCCCTTCAAGTTGATGTGGATGAGCTTGTCCCACAGCGGCGGCTCGGTGTCGGCGAATCGCTTCACGTGATCCCAGCCGGCGTTGTTGACCAGGATGTCCAGGCCGTTCAGCCGTGTGCAGGCCGCCTCCACGGCCTCGGTCATGGACGCGTGGTCGCCGACGTCGGCGGTCAGCGCGAAGACGTTGGGCACCTCGTCGGCGAGCGCCTGCGCGGCTGCGGTGTCGAGGTCGATGACGGCGACGGCGGCGCCCGAGGCGGCCAGCCTGCGGACGATCGCCGCGCCGATGCCCTTCGCGCCGCCGGTCACGATCGCCGTGGCGTTGCCGAGAGCGGGGTGGTTGAGGGGAGAGGTGTCGGTCATCGTGGAACCCTTGTCGTCAGTGGTGGAAAACGGTGGTCAGTCGTACGTTTCGCGGTCGAAGGTGTGGGGGCCGATACCGCGTGACTTGAGCACGCGCTTTTCGACCTTCTCGGTCGGCGTCTTGGGCAGCGGACCGGTGAACTCGACGTAGCGCGGCAGCATGTGGCGGGGGAGCCGGCCCTCGCAGTAGGACAGCAGGGTGCGGGCGTCCAGGCTCTGGCCCGGCCGGAGGGACACGACCGCCATCACGTCCTCTTCTGTGAGGTCGCTCGGCACGCCGAACGCCGCGACCTCCAGTACGGCGGGATGCCGGCTGATCACCGCCTCGATGTCGAGGGCGGAGATGTTCTCCCCGCGCCGGCGGATCACGTCCGCGCCTCGGCCGACGAAGTAGAAGTAGCCGTCGTCGTCCCGGCGGGCGAGATCTCCGGTGTGGAACCACAGGTCACGCCACGCCTGGACGGTGACCTCGGGCATGCCGAGGTACTCGCTCAGGATCACGTGCGGCTCGAGGGGCCGGATGCAGATCTCTCCCACCTCACCGGCCGGCAGCTCGAATCCGTCGGGATCCAGAACCCTGACGTCGAACGGGTGGACGGGACGTCCGCACGCCCCAGGGCGACGTGTCTCACCAGGGCGGTTGTACAGGACGATCCCGGTGTCGCTGAGGCCGTACACCTCGACGAGCTCCACCCCGAACCTGCGCTCGAAGTCACCTGCCCACCCCGGCAGCGGGACGCCCCAGCCGAGCCGGGCGGGGTTGTCCGCGTCGTCGGGTGCGGGCTCCTGCTTGTACAGCATGGTCAGCGTCGCGCCCATGAAGTCGAAGACGGTCGCCTGGAAGCGGCGCACCTGGTCCCAGAACCGCCGCACCGAGAAGCGCTCCACCAGTGCCGCGGTCGCGCCGAGCAGGAACGCGGGGGCGACGGTGAAGATCGCGGCATCGGCGTGGAACAGCGGGAAGGGGCAGAACAGCACGTCGTCGGCCGTCAGGCCGAGTTGCTCGGAGAAGACCTCCGCCTGCCGGAGCACGTACCGGTGCGACAGCACGCAGGCCTTCGAGCGTCCCGTGCTGCCGGAGGTGAACAGCAGAATGCTCGGATCTCCCGGACGGGTGTCGTGAGGGGGTGCAGAGGACGCGGGTCCCGTCAGGTCCTCCCAGCGCCGGAAGGAAGCGGTATCGGCCTGGCCGCGGACGAAGACCGCGCGCAGGTTCACCTCGTTCAGCAGCGCTTCTCCCAGCGCAGGCAGGAACTGCTCATCGACGATCGCGACCTCGGCCCTGGACCTCCGCAGGGCGGCCGCGATCCCATCGCCCAGCAGCGCCGTGTTCACCGGCGCCGCCACGGCCCCGATCCTGCCCAGAGCCAGCCAGGTGATGACGAACTCGACGCAGTTCGGCAGGACGAGAGCCACGGTCTGCCCCGCGCACACACCGTTGTCCGCCAAGCCGGCGGCCACCGACCGGACCCGCGCGGCCAGTTGGCGGTAGGTGAGTGCGTCGTCCTCGACCCGCAGTGCCAGGTGGTCGGGCCGGGTACGGGCGTGCTGGTCGACGAGGTCGCTGAGGGTGCGCACGTCTTCGATCACGGCCGAGCCTCCCTTCGCGCCCGGCGAGCCGCGAACTCACGCAGGTTCGCCTCGGCCACGTCGGTGCGTCGCGCCTCTCCGACGGTGATCGCCTCGCGTTCCAGTGCACGCAGCAGATCCTCATGACTGCCGTCGCTGATCAGCCGCCGGGTCAGGTTGACGGCCTGCGCGCGGCCCGCCAGTTCCGCACCGAGTGCGATAGCCCGGTCGAGGACCTGGTCGCCCGGAAGGACCTCGGTGACCAGACCGGCTGCCAGGGCCCACGTCGCGTCGTAGGTCCGTCCGGTGAGCAACATGTCGCGCGCACGTCCGTGCCCGATCATGGACGGCAGCAGCACCGACGCCCCATTCGTGCACACCAGACCCCAGGCCACCTCCGGGCAGGCGAATACGGCGTCCCGGCCGGCCACCCTCAGGTCGCAGGCCAGGGTCAGTTCCAGGCCGCCGCCCATCGCCGCGCCGTTGATCGCGGCGACACTCGGCTTGCCGGAGGTGAGCAGCACTCTCGTGACGCGTTGCAGCCCCTCGATGGTCTCGTCGAAGGTCTCGGCGTCGGTGCCGGCCGCCTCCGACAGATCGTCGCCCGAGCAGAACGCCGAGCCCGCACCGGTGAGCACGATGGCCGCCGTCCGGTCGTGCCCGTCCGCCTCGACGAGCGCTTCGATGAGGTCGTACACCATCTGGCGGGACAGCGCGTTGCGCCTCTCCGGCCGGTTCAGCGTCACCACCGACACCGGCCCTCGATGGTGGAGCAGCACTCGTGCGGCGTGACTGTCAGCGGCTGAGACCTGGGATTCCATTGACACGTGTGTATTGTATCGATCGATCGATACTATGCAAGGAGGATCATGGACGGGTACCCGGAATACCAGCGGCTGGACCTGAGCTGGGCCTCGAAAGGCGTCCTGCAGATCACCATCAACAACCCCCGCCGCGCCAACGCCCTGGACGCGGTGGGCCACGGGGAGATCACCCGCGTCTGGCGCGACGCCGAGGCCGACCCGCGCGTGCGCGCCGTCCTGGTGACCGGGGCGGGCCGCACGTTCAGTGCGGGCGGCGACCTGGACTGGGTACGCAGCCTGGCCGACGACCCCCAGGCCAGGACCGCCGGGCTCCGCGAAGCCCGCGAACTCGTGACCAACCTCATCGAGTTCACCAAACCCGTGGTGTCAGCGGTACGCGGGGCAGCGGTCGGAGCAGGACTCGTCGTGGCCCTGCTCGCCGACGTCTCCGTGGTCGCCGAGAACGCCCGGCTGATCGACGGCCACACGAAACTGGGAGTCGCCGCCGGTGACCACGCGGCCCTCGTCTGGCCGCTGCTGTGCGGGCTGGCCAAGGCCAAGTACTACCTGCTCACGTGTGACCCGCTGGACGGCGCGGAGGCGGAGCGCATCGGCCTGGTCTCACTCGCGGTCGACGAGAGTGAGGTGCTCGACAAGGCCACCGACGTCGCCGTCCGGCTCGCGGGCGGTGCTCCCACCGCATTGCGCTGGACCAAACAGGCGCTCAATTCCTGGCTGCGAGCTGCCACTCCGCATTTCGACGCTGCTTTGGCGCTCGAATTCCTCGGATTCGCCGGGGCGGAGGTGCAGGAAGGCATCGCCGCACTCCAGGAGAAACGTCCTCCCGTCTTCCAGCCGGGCTCCCGGTGAGCAGCTGAAGTCCGCCGATGGGGTGGCTGGTGGTAGCGGTCGCTCCCGCGAACGACAATCGTCCTCCATGCTGCTGACCTGCACGATCACGCCGGACCGCGGTGCCCGCAGGTGGGGAAGGGCGGCGCGGGTCAGCGCGGCGGGGCCGAAGAAGTGGACCTCGAACAGGGCCCGCTGCTCGGCCTCGCCGGTTTCCTTCGCGGCACCGACGTGGCTACGTCCGGCGTTGTTCACGAGGATGTCGATACGACCATGTCGAGCAATGACATCGGCCGCTGCCTCGTCATGGCTCGGGTCTCGGGGAGGGCGCTTCTGCGCGGATCACGCCTGCTTCATGCTGATCTGCTTGAGCACGGGCTGCGGACCTGTCGCAGCAATTAGTGAACTCGTTCCCGGCCGAGGAAGCACGACAGGAGTCGCCTGAAGTCGTGCGGGTGCTCGAGCGCCGGCACGTGCCCGCATCGGCCGAGCACGTGCAGACGGACATCGGCCAGGTGTTCGAGCAGGGGCAGGGCTGCCGTCCTGAGCGGGGTGACTCGGTCCTCGGCGCCGTGGACGAGCAGCACGGGCGCGCGGATCCCTGCCAGCGTTTGCGCCGAGAGGGTGAGGTCGTCGGCCCAACGTGCCCTGGGTGAAGGGAACAACGACGCGTATGCGGCCGCCCCCGCTCGCATCGCAGCTGCACGGGCGGCGACGGCCGACTCGGTCACGAGCGCTTGGTCGAACACGAGGCGACTCAACATGTCTCGTGCCCCGAGCGGGCTGGCGGGGGCGGCCCAGACCGCGTCGAGTTCGGCGGACAGCGGCGCCCCGGGGGCGCCCATCGTCGAGACCGCCACGACACGGGTGACCTGCTGGGGACGCGCGGCCGCCAACGCCAGCGCCACGGCACCGCCCATGGAGTGGCCCACCACGGCGTAGTGCTCGACACCGAGAGCATCCATCAGGCCCGCGGCCTGCTCCGTCCACAGCCGGAGCCCACCCCTGGAGCCCGCCGGGATTGGTGTACGGCCGAACCCCGCCTGGTCAGGAGCCACCAGGTGCCAGGACGTGCCCAGCGCCTGTGCCGTCGTTGCCCAGGCGCCGGATCCGGTCGTACCGGGTCCGGAGCCGTGCAGCATCAGCACCGCGGGTCCGGTGCCGCTCTCCATGACGTGGACGGGGGAGCCGTCGACTGTGACGGTCCGAAGTGCCGTCACCGGGACTGGCCA
>NZ_MWJN01000058.1:0-54599 GCF_002027145.1 Microbispora sp. GKU 823
ACAAGGTCCCGGTCGGGCAGACCTACGCCGTCAGCGACGACGACGTCGCCACCGACTACTACCGCGCGACCACATTCGACGGGTCGGCCCCCGGCGACCGCACCGACCTCAAAGGACAGGAGCGGTACTACCAACTCTGGTACGCCCACCGCCAGGTCTTCGTCCGCGCCGCCGACGTGGACCTGCACGACGCGCGGCCTGTCGCGGTGGTCAACACGACGCCCCCGGTCGTGCGTGGCGTCCCGAAGGTCGGCCGCACGCTGACCGCATTTCCCGGCGCCTGGACGCCGTCGCCCACCCGGATCCGCTACCAGTGGCTGCGCGACGGCGCTGAGGTCAGGGGCGCGACCGAGCGGACCTACCACCTCAAGAGCCGCGACCGCGGCGCCCGGCTGTCCGTACGGGTGACGGCGTCGGCCCGCGACTACGAGCCGGGCGTCGCCACGTCGGCGGCCACACCGCCGGTCCGGTCCGCGAAGCCCGTGCGGCACGGCAAGCCGCGGTGGCGCTTCCACCACCGGCACGCGAGGTCCCACCGTTAGGCGGGAGCGTTATCCGGGCTGCCCAGGCACCTCGGTGAGGCTCCCGTCCTCAGTCCGCAGCGCCCGTACGCCGATGAGGGCGAGGGTGATCCCGCTCGCCAGGAGCACGGCCAGTTGCAGGGTCGCGTTGAGGCCGATCACGCCGGTCGAGCCCCAGGGCATCGTGCCCACCCGGGCGAGCACGGCGGGCACGGTCAGGATCGCCGCCGCCAGTGCCACGGGCGCGGCGGGCTTCACCGGCGCCCCGCGCCGGGCCACGCACCACACCGTGACCGCCAGCAGCGACACGCACGTGAGGCCCGGTGTGTCGATCCACATCCAGGCGGACATTAGGGGCCGCGCCGGGACGGTCCCCGCTCGCACCATCGCCCCGAGCACACCGACGACCACGCTGAGCAGGACGCCGGCGGCGATCGGGAGCGCGAGCAGGAGCAGGGCCCGCCGCGCGGCAGGCGGGGCGGCGGCGCGTCGCGGTGGAACCCGATCGCCAGCGCCAGCACCGTGACCACGCCCGGTAGGACCGAGCAGGCCCAGCGCACCGCGTCCACCTGCCAGCTGACGAGCGGTGGCACCAGCACGTACGGCACGACCAGGGCGGCGGTGGCCGCCGCCTTGGCCGTGCGGGGACGGCCATGGACGAGCGCGCCGAGAGCGACCGCCCACAGCAGGGGCACCAGGTCGGCCAGCACGAGTCGCACGCGCTCGGGCGACTCGGGATCGCCGATGCCCATGACACCGTCAGGGAGAGCGTCCACGGGGATGCCGTACGTCAGCACCGCCTGCCCGGCGTACAGGCCGCCGACCATCGTCCAGAAGACGAGGCCCAGCAGGGCGGCCCGGCGGACCGCCTCGCCGCACAGGGATGACCCGGGCGTTGACCCCGGACCGCCCAGCCGCAGCCGCAGCGCGAGCGCGGCCACACTGGCGATCTCCAGGAGGCGCGGGCGCTGGTCGTCGTGTCCGGCCCGCCCGCGTTGGGCGCCCTCCATGAAGGCCGAGACCATCTCCTCCTCGCGCTCCGCCCGATAGGACGCCGGCAGCAGCCGCAGCCACCGCCGGTAGCGCTCCTCGAGCAGGCTCCCTCTACCGATTCGCTCGCTCATGCCGGCCCTCCCGCCTGCCTGAGCCGCAGCCGCTCGACGGCCCGGCGCGCGTTGTCGGCCAGCCGTACGGCCTCCTCCTCCAGCGCCCGCGCCCCCTCGTCGGTCAGCCGGTAGTAGCGGCGCAGCCGTCCCTGCCGCACCTCTTCGCGGTCCGCCTCCACGCACCCGTCGGCCGCGAGCCGGTCCAGCACGCCGTACAGGGTGCCGATCTTGAGTTGAACGCGCCCTCCGGAGAGCCGCTCGACCTCCTGCGCGATGCCGTAGCCGTGCCGCGGCTCGTCGACGAGTGCGGTGAGAACGAGGAACGCCGGTTCCGTCATCGCCCGTGCTGTCACGCCTCCAGAATATATCGGAAGACATGATATTCAAGTGCCCCATACATCCGCGCGGAAGCCATCGCGATTTGCCTAAAACTATTAGGCAAATCCATAATGAGTTCAGGCGAATCAGGGAGAGGGCGATGGCACGGGCAGGGCTGACGACGGAACGCCTGATCAGGGCGGGGGCGGAACTGGCCGACGAGGTCGGCTTCGACCAGGTGACGATCTCGGCGCTGGCCCGGCGGTTCGGCGTCAAGGTGGCGAGCCTGTACTCACATCTGAAGAGCTCCCAGGACCTCAGGACCGGGATCGCGCTGTTCGCTCTGGAGGAACTCGCCGACCGGGTCGCGGACGCGCTGGCCGGACGCGCCGGCAGGGACGCCCTGGCCGCCTTCGCGGCCGCCTACCGTGACTACGCCCGGGAACATCCCGGCCGCTACGCCGCCGCCCGGCTCAGGCTCGACCCCGAGACAGCGGCCGCCAGCGCCGGTGTCAGGCACGCGCAGATGACGCGGGCGATCCTGCGCGGCTACGACCTCGCGGAGCCGGACCAGACACACGCGGTCCGGATGCTGGGCAGCGTCTTCCACGGCTACGTCAGCCTGGAGATGAGCGGAGGCTTCAGCCACACCGCCGTCGACCCGGAGGAATCCTGGTCGTGGATCGTGGACTCCCTCGACGCCCTGCTGCGTAACCGGGCCACACCCTGACCACCAGGGGCTTGCCCCGACGCATAGGACCACCATGAACATCCCGATCAACAGGCTGAGGCGATGAGCACCGAGCACGACTGGATCACCCCCGTCACCCCGGACATCCTGCGCGGCGTCCTCGACGTGGAACGCACGCCGCACGGCCTGCTGCCGCACCGGCTGCCCGCCCGGGCTCGCCGGCAGATCCCCGACGAACAACTGACCATCGCCGAGGCCCAGCCGTCCGGCGTACGGCTGGCGTTCCGCACCCGGGCCACCGCCGTCGAGCTGGACACGCTGCGCACCACGAGGGCCTACCGGGGTCTTCCGGCCCCGGCGGACGGCGTGTACGACCTGCTCGTCGACGGCCGACTCACCGCCCAGGCCACCGTGACCGGCGGCAACGTCCGCACGATCGACATGGTCACCCAGTCCGTCGAACTGCGCGAAGGACCTCCCGGCACCGCCCGGTTCACCGATCTGCCCGCGGGTGACAAGACCGTCGAGATCTGGCTCCCTCATACGGAGATCACCGAGCTGATCGCCCTGCGCACCGACGCCCCGATCGAGCCGGCACCGGACAGCGGGCGCAGAGTGTGGCTGCACCACGGCAGCTCCATCAGCCACGGCTCGAACGCCGCCCACCCGACCGCCATCTGGCCGGCCCTGGCCGCCGCGCGGGGCGGAGTGGAGCTGGTCAACCTGGGGTTCGGCGGCAGCGCGCTGCTCGACCCGTTCACCGCCCGCGCGATGCGGGACGCCCCCGCCGACCTGATCAGCGTGAAGATCGGCATCAACATCGTCAACGGCGACGTGATGCGCCTGCGCGCCTTCACCCCCGCGGTCCACGGCTTCCTCGACACCATCCGCGACGGGCATCCGGCCACACCGCTGCTGGTCGTGTCCCCCATCCTGTGCCCGGTCCAGGAGGACACCCCCGGCCCGCTCGCGCCCGACTTCGACGGCGGGACCGTGCGGTTCAAGGCCACGGGCGACCCTGCCGAACGCGCCGCCGGGCGTCTGACGCTCAACGTCATCCGCCGCGAACTCGCCCGGATCGTCGGGCAGCGGGCGGTCGACGACCCGAACCTGCACTACCTCGACGGCCGCGAACTGTACGGCGAGGCGGACTACGCGGAACTGCCGCTGCCCGACGCGGTGCACCCCGACCCCGCGGGACACCGCCGCATCGGCGAGAACTTCGCCCGCCTCGTTTTCGGCGCCGGCGGCCCATTCGCCGTAACCACCGGCTGACCGAAATTCCGGCGGCATATCGCGCCAGCGAAGCTCATTGTGTCAGCGGCTTTGAAGTGCTCAATATCCGGGCAGCGGCGGTTGATCTGGAATTCCTCCAGCTGCCGGATTCCTGCACATCCTGACAAAGGGAGACGACCTCGCCGACGCGGTCAGCCGGCGATCCGGCCAGGCACGCGACCACGTTCAGGGCCGGCCTGCCGGTGCCGGCCGACGACCGGCCCGGGCCGATGTGCCTGGTGGGAAATGTGCTGTTACGGTAGGCCGCGGTGTGCCGGGAAGTCGGGTCGGCGACGTCGTCCCGTTGCCCGCACGGAGGTTCTCGGTGGTATCGCAGACGGCCGCCAGGGGATCGGGCCCAAGGGCTTCGCCTCGCTCGCCCACAAGCTCGTCGTGCCCGGCTCCGGCGTCGCCGCCGCCTGGCAGGTCGTCGCCTCGGTGCCGCCGCACTGCCCGGAGCGACCGGCATGAGGCTGTTCTGGGCCCTGGTGGCGCGTTTCCACCAGCCGGCGCAGGTCATCACGACAGTGTTCGGGGTGACGGTCCTCCTGGGGACCGCCCTGCTGTCCAGCCCGCTCGCCACGAGCTCGGGGAAGCCCGCGGACTGGCTCACCGCCCTGTTCACCGCGACGTCGGCGGTGTGCGTGAACGGGCTGACCGTCGTCGACACGGCCACGCACTGGTCGGCGTTCGGCGAGGTGGTCATCGCCGTCCTGATCCAGGTGGGCGGCCTCGGCATCATGACCCTGGCGACGGTCTTCACCCTGCTCGTCTCCCGCAGGCTGGGCCTGCGCGCCCGGCTGTCGGCCCAGGCCGAGACCAAGGTGCTCAACGGCAGCGACCTGCGGCGCGTGGTGGGCAAGGTCGTGGTGTTCAACCTGACCTGCGAGGCCGTCGTGGGAACCGTTCTCACGCTCAGGTTCGTGCTCGGGTACGGCGAGCCCGTCGGGCGCGGCCTGTACCTGGGCCTGTTCCACGCGGTCTCGTCGTTCAACAACGCCGGTTTCGCGCTGTGGCCCGACAGCATGGTCAGGTTCGCCGCCGATCCCTGGGTCTGCCTGACCGTCGCGACGGCGGTGATCGTTGGCGGGCTCGGCTACCCCGTGGTGTTCGAGCTGCGCCGCTCCTGGCGCCGCCCCGGACGCTGGTCGCTGCTGACCCGCATCACGCTCACGGTCACCACCGTCCTGCTGGCCGGCGGCACTCTGGTCTTCCTCGTCACGGAGTGGACGAACCCCCGCACGCTCGGGCCCATGGACGGCCAGGGCAAGCTGCTCGCCGCATTCTTCACCGCCGTCATGCCGCGCAGCGCCGGGTTCAACAGCCTCGACATCACGCAGATGCATCCCTCCAGCTGCTGATCACCGAGCTGCTGATGTTCGTCGGCGGCGGCAGCGCGGGCACCGCCGGCGGCATCAAGGTCACCACGCTGGGCCTGCTCACGTTCATCGTCTGGGCTGAGCTGCGCGGCGAGAGCCGGGTGAACATCGGCCACCGCCGCCTCACCGAGGCGGCGCAGCGGCAGGCGGTCTCGCTCACCGTGCTGAGCGTGGGCCTCGTCGCGCTCTTCACCTACGTCCTGCTGGTGCTGACGCCGCACTCACTCGACCGGGTGCTCTTCGAGGTCGTCTCCGCCTTCGGCACGACCGGACTGTCCGTCGGCGTCGCCTCCGTCGTCTCCCCCGTCGCGCAGGTGCTGCTCACGCTGCTGATGTTCATCGGCCGGATCGGCCCGCTCACGCTGGGCTCCGCACTGGCGCTCAAGGAGCGCACCCGCCGCTATGAATTACCGGAGGAGGACGTCATCGTTGGCTGACATGAGAAACGACCCGGTGGCGGTGATCGGTCTCGGCCGCTTCGGCACCGCGCTCGCCCTGGAACTGGTGCGCCGCGGCACGGAGGTGCTCGCCATCGACCACCGCCCCAAGGTGGTGCAGAGCCTCGCGGGCCAGATCACCCACATCGCCACCGCCGACGCCACCGACCCCGAGGCGTTGCGCCAGCTCGGCCTGCCGGACTTCTACCGCGCGGTGTGCGCCATCGGCAGCGACCTGGAGGCGAGCATCCTCGCCTCGTCGCTGCTGGTGGAGATGGAGATCGACGACATCTGGGCCAAGGCCGTCAGCCGGCAGCACGGCCGCATCCTCAGCCGGATCGGCGTCCAGCACGTGGTCTTCCCCGAGCACGACATGGGCGAGCGCGTGGCCCACCTGGTCAGCGGGCGGATGCTCGACTACATGGAGGTCGACGAGAACTTCGCCCTGGTCAAGACCCTCCCGCCCAAGGAGTACGTCGGAGTCCCCCTCGGCGAGTCCAGCCTGCGCCGCAAGTTCGGGGTGACGGTGGTGGCGGTCAAGCGGCCGGGCGAGGAGTTCACCTACGCCACCGCCGAGACCGAACTCGGCTACGGCGACGTCATCATCGTGTCCGGCCGTACGGACCAGGTCGAACGCTTCGCGGAGCTGCCGTGACGGCGTGGGGGGAAGGCCGGATGTCCGGCTTTACCGGCCACCGCGTCACGAATTCGAGTAACGTCACTACTCGTAGTGATCAGATGGGGCGCGCTGCGACTTGACCGACCGGCCCGAAATGGCGGCATCCGTCGCGGACAATGGGGAGTGCCCCGTTCACTACGCGGGAAGAAGTAAAGCCATCGGGAAAGGAATCTCGTGCTGACGTGGGGGCCGGCTATGGAGTCGCGATGAATTCCCAGAGCATCCTGCGTGCGTTGCCGTTCATCGCGATTCTCCTGGTCGTCGTCATCGACCTGAGCACCGAACCGGGCGTGGGCTTCCTGCCGCTCCTCACCCTGGGCCCGGCCTTCGCCTCGGTCGCGGGGGGCGTGCGCCGCACGGCCATGGTGGGGGCGCTGGCCCTGGCCATCTGCATCCCCCTCGCCGTCTACGACGATCTCCTCGGCAAGCCGCAGAACAACCTCACGATCGCGGCGATCATCGGCGTCACCGCCGCGAGCATGATGGCCAGCAGGCTGCGGAACCGGCGGGAGCGCGAACTCGCCAACGTCCGCCTGGTCGCCGAGGCGGCCCAGCGGGTGCTCCTGCGCCCGGTCCCCCGCCGCGCCGGCGACCTGCGGGTGGCGCTCTCCTACACCTCCGCCGCAGCGGAGGCCCAGATCGGCGGCGACCTCTACGAGGTGGTCACCACCCCCGAGGGCGTACGGATCCTCATCGGCGACGTGCAGGGCAAGGGCCTGGAGGCGGTCGAGACCGCCGCGTGGGTCCTCGGCGCCTTCCGCGAGGCCGCCTACGACCAGTCCGAACTCCCCGGGGTGGTCGAGCGCGTGGAGACCAGCCTGGCCCGGCACCTGAGCGGCGAGAAGTTCGTCACCGCCATATTCGCGGAGGTCCACGACGGGGAGATCTCCCTGCTCAACTGCGGCCACCCCGCGCCTCTCGTGCTTCGGCGCGACGGCGGCGTCCACTTCGCGGAGCCGCAGGAGGAGGCGCTCCCGCTCGGGCTCGGCACGCTCGGCTCGCCGCGCCCGAAGCCGCACCGGGTGCCGTTCGGGGACGGCGACCAGATCCTCTTCTACACCGACGGCGTGGTCGAGGCCCGCGACCGGCAGGGCCGCTTCTACCCGCTCCGGGAGCGGGCGCATCTGCTGCGCGGCGCCGATCCGCAGGCGGCCCTCGACGAACTGCGCGCCGACCTGCTGCGCCACGCCGGCGGCCCCTTCCCCGACGACGCCGCCATGCTCCTGCTGCACCGTCATCCAGGGTAAGGCGGAGCCGCGGCCGCTACTCGGGGTGCTCGCCCCTGGCGCGGTCGCGGAGCCTGCCCACCAGCGTGGCCGCGGCCTGGCCGACCCTGCGGGGCACGGCGTGCGCCGGGCTGGCCGCGAAGCTCGACTCGTCCAGCATGTCCTTGACCATCTGCAGGGCGATGCGGTTGCGGTTCGGCGTGCCCTGCACCAGCGCCTCGGTCAGCTTCTGCACCTGGTGGCTCTTCACCTTGGCCGGGAGTGGCGGCTCGTGCTGGTCGACCAGGCACTCGACGATGACGGGACCGTCCCAGGAGAGCGCCTCGTACATCTGGTCGGCGCAGCTTCTCGGGTCCGTGATGCACATTCCCCTGGCGCTGTGGCGCATGGGAAGTTCGGCGATGCGGTCCATGTGGCGGGTGAAGTCGAACACCACGGCCCCGTTGACGGTCTGCCTGGTCAGCGAGGGACCGCAGCCGCGGGCGAGCACGGGAGCGCCGAAGCGGCGGCACACCTCAAGCGCGGCCTCGACGTCGGCGGCGTCCCTGGGCGTCACCACGCCGACCGGCGCCTGCCGGTGCGGGGGCGGGTAAAAGCGCGGCGGGGATTCCCCCCATGCGGGCCGTGCGATATGCCGGTCTGCCGCACACAAAGCCGCCGTGACCTGCGGCGTCGTTTACGTGCACCGGGGGCGGGAAGGGCCCCACGGGCGAGCCGAGCGGGCCGTTCGATGCCGGAGTCGATCATGAACGTGCAGAGCAACGCGGTGAAGAGCGCGGGCGACAGACTGGCGTCGGCGATCGGCAGCGTCGCGGGTGCCGTGGCCGACCCGAAGGGCGGCGTGAAGCAGCTGAAGTCCGCGATGTCGTCCCCCAAGCCGCTCGCCGTCGCCGCCGGCCTCGCCGCCGCGTACGTCCTCGGCTGGCGCCGCGGCCGCCGGAGCGCGACACGGTGAGGGCCGCGGGCGCCCGGGCGCCCGTACGGCTGATCTCAATCGGAGGCGGACATGACCGAGATCGTGGGTGAAAGCCTGGCCCGGCGGCTGGTGGAGTGGGGGGTCGACACGATCTTCGGGCTCCCCGGTGACGGGATCAACGGCCTGGTGGAGGGCTTCCGCAGGCACCGGGAGAAGCTGCGGTTCATCCTGGTGCACCACGAGGAGGCAGCCGCGTTCATGGCGACCGGCTACGCGAAGGCGACCGGGCGGCTCGGGGTGTGCGCCGCGACGTCGGGGCCGGGCGCCATCCACCTGCTGAACGGCCTGTACGACGCCAAGCTCGACCACGTGCCCGTGCTGGCTCTGACCGGCATGCAGGAGACCTCGGTGCTGGGGACCCACTACCAGCAGGAGGTCCACCTCGACCGCGTATACCAGGACCTGGCCGCCTACAACCTGATGATCACCAATCCGCAGCAGATGCCCGGCGTGGTGGACCTCGCGGTGCGCAACGCGCTGGCCAAGCGGACGGTGTCGCACCTGACCTTCCCCAACGACATCCAGGTCGCGCCCGCGAGCGAGGACCCCTACCGGCACGTGGGGCCCGGCAGCCCGCCCGCCAGCCTGCCGACCTGCGCTCTCCCGCCGCTGCGGCCGGTGGAGGAGGACCTGACCAGGGCGGCCGAGGTGCTGCGGCAGGGCGAGCGGATCGCCATGCTCGTCGGCGTCGGCGCCCGGCACGCCCGCGAGGAGGTGCTGGCGGTCGCCGAGAAGCTGGCCAGCCCGATCGTGAAAACTCTCCCCGGCAAGTTCGTGGTGCCCGACGACCACCCGCTCACCACCGGCGGGCTCGGCCTGCTCGGCACCGCGCCGAGCGAGGAGCTCATGGAGGAGTGCGACACGCTGTTCATGGTCGGCACGTCCTTCCCCTACGCGAAGTACCTGCCGCCGGACGGGCAGGCCCGGGTGGTGCAGATCGACGCCGATCCCACCCTGCTCGGCATCCGCCGGCCCACCGAGGCCCCGGTCGCGGCCGACGCCAGGCTCGCCCTCCAGGCGCTGCTGCCCATGCTCGAACCGGCGAAGGACCGGTCGTTCCTGGAGAAGTATCAGCGCAAGATGGACGCCTGGCGGGAGGAGATGAAGGCGCTGCAGGACCCCTCGCGCGACCCCATCGCGCCGCAGTACCTCATGGCCTGCGTCGACGAGGCGGCCTCCGGCGATGCCATCCTGACCTGCGACTCCGGCACCATTGCGACGTGGGCCGCGCGGCACTGGACGATCCGCGGCGGGCGGGAGTTCTACCTGTCGGGCAACCTCGCCACGATGGCCCCGGGCCTGCCGTACGCCATCGGGATGCAGCACGCCTTCCCCGGCCGTCAGGTGATCGCCTTCGTGGGCGACGGCGGCTTCGCCATGCTCATGGCCGACTTCCTCACCGCCGTACGCCACGACCTGCCCATCAAGGTCGTGATCAACAACAACAACAGCTACGGGCAGATCCTGTGGGAGCAGATCATCCTCGGCTACCCCGAGTACGCCGTGCGGCACCGGCAGCCCGAGGCCGACTTCTCCGCCTGGGCCCGCGCGTGCGGGGCGTACGGCGCGAAGATCAAGGACCCGAAGGACCTGCCGGGCGCGATCCGTGAGGCCCTGGCGCACGACGGGCCGGCCCTGGTGGACTGCGACGTCAATCCCAACGAGCCGCCGATGCCGGGCAAGGTCAAGTACGAGCAGGCCAAGCACTTCACCGAGGCCTTCCTGCGCGGCCAGCCGCACAAGGCGGGCGTCCTCGCCACAGTGGCTCGCGACAAGATCAACCAGCTGCTCTCCTAGAGGGCCTTGAGTTCGAGGCGTGCGGAGAACTCGGCCTCGGGCTCCGAAATGTTCACCGTGCACAGGTCGGGATCGTAGGTGGTTGCGGTGCTGATCGTCCTGCCGCCGTCGCCCCAGGACGAGCGAGCAGGCCAGGGCCACGGCGGTGAACGTCACCGGGGAACGGACGCCGGCCGGTGCGGCAAGGGAGCGGGGCCCGAGGGCGCCCGCTCCCCGTTCGCGCGTCGCCGCGCTGTGACATACGGTCGTGCCGGTCAGCCGGTGGTGCAGGCCGAGCCGTTGAGGCTGAAGGCCGAGGGGTTGGGGTTGCCGCCGGAGTAGGTGCCCTGGAAGCCGAACGAGGTGGTGGCGCCGGGCGCCAGTGAGCCGTTGTAGGACACGTTGCGAGCGGTCACCGACGAGCCGCTCTGGCTCACCGTCGCGTTCCAGGAGTTGGTGATCTGCTGGCCCCCCGGGAAGGACCAGGCCAGCGTCCAGCCGTTGATCGTGCCGCTGCCGGTGTTGGTGATGGTCACGTCGGCGGTGAAGCCGTTGCTCCACTCGTTCTTCGAGTAGGACACGCGGCACGCGCCGGCGCTCCCGGCGAGGAGGGCGAGACCGAGGGCGAGGGGCGGGGGGAGGGCGAGACCGAGGGCGAAGGATCGGTCGTGCCGCCGATGGTGATGTTGGAACTGCCGCTGCTCTGGTATCCCTCGGTGGCGAGGATCTGGTAGTCGTGGCTGCCCAGGTTCATGCCGTAACGGGCCCAGGCGTCGAAGTGGTTGCCGACCGTGATGGTGCCGCCGGTCCTCTTCTGCTGCCGGACACTCCAGTACTGGTTGAACGTCTGGTTGCCGTCGATCGAGGGCGCGTTGTAGCGCGTCGTCTCATAGATGTCGTAGGTGCCGCCGTCGGAGGTGACGGTGCCCTTGTACGTCCCAGTGGGCCGGTAGGTGCCCCAGTTGTCGACGATGTAGTACTCCACCAGCGGGTTCCGCGTCCACCCGTACAACGCCAGGTAGGCGTTACCCGAGGGGGTGAAGCTGCCCGAGTAGGTCACGGTTCTGCGCGCACCGGGTTTCCAGCCCTTGCCGGCGACGAAGTTGCCGGTGTTGCGCCAGGAGGTGCTGTAGTTCCCGCCGGACCCCAACTCCATGGAGACCGTGCCCTGGCTGTCGGTCCAGAACGAATAGAAGTAGCCGTTGTTGGTGCCCGTCTGATTCGTCGTCACGGCCGCGTGGGCGACGCCGGGCAGCAGCGCCACGGCCGCGGCCAGCGCCACGGCGCAGACACGGCCGATCAACAGCCGCACACCGCCCCGCCCGCGGCTTCCCATCCGGATCGGAATGCGATTCATGTACGTACTTCCTCACGCGGTCGCCGGCCTGAGGACCATGTCGCGGTGTGCGACCCGGACCGACAGTGGTCGAGGCCCTTCATGCGGGCGAAATTATCGGAAAGACGGCGAAAGTGTCAGCCGAAGCCTGCGGGGCTGTCAACGACTCGCGTAAAGCCGGTTTCGCCCAGAGGGTCGTCTCGTACGAATCGGTCCTGGTCACGGGCGACCGGCGGCGGGCGGGCGCCGACGGAGGCGATGAAAGTTACCACTGACGCCGACGATCACGCGCCGTCGCCGAGCATGGCCTTCGTCCGTGTGACCGTACGGTCCGGCTCCGGCACACGCAATCCTTTGCCCTCCATGTCCACTGGGGCGCTGGTCCCACCGGTTTCCGTCATGGGCAATCGTGTGCAGAAAAAAGCTCAACTGCCTGAAAGCCTTGACGACCAGACAAGTTCACCGTACGTTTCCGGCTCGGAAAACCTTTGCGCACAGTTGCCCAAACCGGGTTGTGTGCGCTGCGTCGCCGTGACCGCCGCACTGGCACCGATCTGGGGAATCCCATGTCCCGCGAATCTTCCGCCTCTCCGCGACCGGGGCGGTCGAGGACCAGGGCCATGGCTACCCGGCCGCCGGTACGCGGCCCTGGCGGACGGCGTCGAGCC
Organism: Microbispora sp. GKU 823; assembly: GCF_002027145.1. Classification (NCBI taxonomy): domain Bacteria; kingdom Bacillati; phylum Actinomycetota; class Actinomycetes; order Streptosporangiales; family Streptosporangiaceae; genus Microbispora; species Microbispora sp. GKU 823. The sequence goes on from NZ_MWJN01000058.1 coordinate 12,389, forward strand.
CCCCTCGTCGCCGGCCGACGATCCCGCGGTCCGCTCCGCGGACAACCCCCCAACCACTCCTCAGGAGAGACGCAGTGAAGACGACCAGACCCAGAGCCGGGCAGGCCGCTGCCCTGCTCACCTCGCTCGCGCTCACCGCAGCCGGCGCGACCCTCGCCGCCGCTCCCGCCGACGCCGCCGCGAGTGCCTCGACCACCCTGGTGGTCAACGCGAACCAGCCCTTCCGCCCGGTGACGCATGTGGCCACCGGCTCGCTGTACGGCCTGGCCGACGCGACGAATCCGGCGGACAACCTCGTCCAGGCCATCAAGCCGAACACCTTCGTCCAGAAGCCGCAGGGCGGCAAGCAGCAGCCGACGGGTGACATCCTGACCGTCGCCCCGAAGGCGGCCAGGGTCGGCGCGAAGCTCGTGAACCGGCTGTCCGACCTCTACGCGGGCTGGCCGTACCAGTTCAGCTGGAGCAACTGGTTCAGCCTGGTCGACCAGCAGATCGCCCAGGTCAAGGCGTCAGGCGTCAACCTGGCCGCCTACGAGCTGTGGAACGAGTCGGACAACACCTGGAACTCGTCCAACGGCACCTTCGAGGACTTCTGGACCAGGACCTACCGTGAGGTGCGGGCCAAGGACCCCACGACCCCGATCCAGGGGCCGAGCTTCTCGGACAACATCAGCGACATGGACAACTTCCTGAGGAATGCGGTCGCGACCGACACCGTCCCCGACATCATCGCCTGGCACGAACTGATCAGGTCGTCGAAGATCGCCGGTGACGTCGCCACGGTGACCAACCTCGAGAAGAAGTACGGCATCAGCCCGCGTCCGATCGCCATCGAGGAGTACGCCGCCCCGTCCGAGGTCGGCGTCCCCGGTGCCCTGGTCGGTTACATCGCGAAGTTCGAGCGGCTGGGCATCCGCGACGCCGAGCTCGCGTTCTGGAACCAGTCCGGCACACTCGGAGACCTGCTCACCGGCCGGGGCGGTTCCCCCAACGGCGCCTACTGGCTCTACAAGTGGTACGCCGACATGAACGGCAACATGGTGACGACCATCCCGCCCGCGCAGACCGGCATCGACGGCGCCGCGGCGATGAACAGCGCGGGCAACCAGCTCAGCGTCATCGTCGGAGGCGGCTCCGGCGACAGCGCCGTGGCGATCAACGGGCTCGGCTCCTTCGGCGGAACCGTCCACGTCAAGGTCGAGTACACCCCCTCGCCCGGGCGTACGGTGGCCGTCTCCGGGCCCAGCACGCTGGCCGAGTCCAACTACACCGTGGTCAACGGCTCCGTCACCGTGCCCATCCCGGCGATGAACGCCACCTACGGATACCACCTGGTCGTCACCCCCGGTAGCGGCAGCGGCAACCCCGGCACCTCGCTGGCCGGGTCCTACCAGATCAAGAACGTGAACAGCGGCCTCGCCCTGGACACGCAGAACTCCGGCACCGCCCAGGGCACCCTGGTCGACCAGGCCACCCCCTCGTCCAGCAACACCCAGACCTGGACCCTCGTGGACGCCGGCTCCGGCCTCTACAAGATCGTCAACAGGGCCGGCGGGCTGGTCCTCGGCATCACCAACATGAGCACCAGCAACGGCGGGACCGCCCTGATCTGGGGTGACAGCGGCACCGCCGACCACCTGTGGTCGTTCATATCGGACGGGAACGGCCACTACAAGATCCGCAACTACAACAGCGGTCTGCTGCTCGGCGTGAACGGCATGAGCAAGTCCTCCGGCGCCCAGGTCCTCCAGTGGGAAGACAACGGCACCGCCGACCACCTCTGGACTCTCACGGCCCGCTAGGACCTGGCGCTTCGGCTCCGCCGGGAGCCGAAGCGCCAGGCCCCGGGCCTGCGGCGGTGGTTGGGTCAGCCACGATCGACAGCTGCGCAAGGAGTTCCAGACGTCAAGCGCCACGTCAACCGAATCAAGGAGTAGCGCGGTCCCGCCCGCGCGTCACGCGGCCGTCGCCGGGCGTACACAATCGTTCAAGACCGCCACCGCGCCATGGGCTACAACGGTCCCCGGCGTCGCCCGGAGACGGCGGCGCGGCGACGTGCGCGGGGAGGCGAGCGGATGGACGTGGGTTTCGTCGGTCTCGGGATCATGGGGCAGCCCATGGCGCTCAACCTGGCCCGTGCGGGAACCCCCCTCGTGGTGTGGAACCGCACGGCCGCCAGGAGCGAGCCGCTACGCGCCGCGGGCGCGCGGGTGGCGGGCAGCGCGGCCGAGGTGTTCCGGCGGGCGCGGGTGGTGATCCTGATGCTGGCCGACGAGGCCGCGATCGACGCGGTGCTGGAGCGCGGCACGCCCGCCTTCGCCCGCACCGTCGCGGACCGGGTCGTCGTCCACATGGGCACGACCTCCCCCGTCTACTCGGCCGGGCTCGAGGCCGAGGTGCTCGCGGCCGGAGGCCGCTACGTCGAAGCGCCGATCTCCGGCTCCCGCGTGCCTGCCGAGCAGGGGCGGCTGGTGGCGATGCTGGCCGGCCGGGCGGACGCCGTGGAGGAGGTGCGCCCGCTGCTGAAGCCGATGTGCGCCAAGACGGTGGTGTGCGGGCCCGCGCCCAAGGCGCTGCTCATGAAGCTCGCGGTCAACATCTTCCTGATCACTACGGTCACCGGCCTCGCGGAGTCGCTGCACTTCGGCGAGCGCCAGGGCCTCGATATCGGGCTGCTCGTCGACGTGCTCAACTCGGGCCAGATGGCGAGCGACGTGTCGCGGGTGAAGGCGGTCAAGCTGGCCGGGCGCGACTTCGCCGCCCAGGCCGCCATCGCCGACGTGCTGAAGAACAACCGGCTCATCGCCGAGGCGGCGCGGCGGGCAGGCATCGCCTCACCACTGCTGGACGTCTGCCACGCCCTGTTCGGCGAGACCCTCGCGCTGGGCCACGCCGATCTGGACATGGCCGCCGTCGTCCACGCGATCGAGGCCAGGACAGCAGGGGAAGGCGCCCGCGGATGACCTCTCGCCCGGTCGTCGTCGCCGGAGGGACGCGCGGGATCGGCCGGAGCACGGTGCGACGTCTGTGCGCGGGCGGGTCCGGCGCCGTCTTCACGCGAGCGCGGCGGTCCACCGGGCGGGCGTGAGGCCGTACGCCCGTTTGAACATGCGCGACATGTGGGCCTGGTCGGCGAAGCCGGCGAGCTGGGCCGCCCCGGCCAGGGGCACGCCGTCGCGCAGCATCCGGCGGGCCAGGTCGAGTTGCCGCATCGTGCGGAAGCGGGTCGGGCTGGTGCCGAACGCGACGCGGAACTGCCGGGCGACCGTCCACCGGTCCAGGCCCGAGACCTGCTCGAACTCCGCGAGCGTGTGGCGCACCGTGGGGTCGTCGGCGATCAGGTCGCGCACGCGGGCCAGCGCCTCCAGCGCCAGCGGAGCCCGCCCACCCGGCCGTGCGGAGCCGACCTCGGAGGAGCTCCGTACGGAGGAGTGCCGCACGAGCGTGCGGACCACCCGGAGCGTGAGCGTCAGCCGTTCGACCTCGTCCAGCGGCTCGTCGATGTCCCGCAGGCACGCGGCGAGCGCGGGGTCGGCCTGTCGCCGCCCGATCACCGGGTCGGCGACGAACGGCAGCGGCGCCCCGCCCAGCGCCTCCTGGACGAGGGAGGGGTCGAGGTAGATGATCCGGTAGCCGAACCCCTCGTCGGTGCCCGCCACGCCGTCGTGCGGTTCGTCGGGGTGCAGGACGTGCCATTCCCCCGGCAGGCAGTGCCGCAGCTCACCGCGGTAGCGGAACGTCTGCACGCCGCGCAGCGTCATCCCGATCGCGTACGTGTCGTGGCGGTGCGTGGCGAACCCCTCGCCGACGAGCGACGCCTCCAGCCGCTCGATGCCCGCCGCTCCGGAGCCGAACCGCAGCCGGTGGCCGGGCCGGGTCCCGCCGTCCGGCAGATGCCGGCGCAGGCCCCCACCGCCGTCCGGTGACTCGTGCCGCACGCGCCGAGACTACAGGGCGTTTTGACCCCGGCTCGGCAGACCGATCACGATGGGGACGTGAACGAAACCCCTGTTGAGGTGCCCTCGCCGCGTCCCGGCCGGGAGACGGTGCCGAGCATCCGGGACGTCGCGGCGGCGGCGGGCGTGTCCAGGCAGACGGTGTCCCGGGTGCTCAATGCCTCGCCCAAGGTGAGCGCCGAGACGCGGCGGACCGTCATGGAGGTCATCGAACGGCTGCAGTACCGGCCCAACCGGGTGGCCCGGGCACTGGGGACGGGGCGGGCGCGGGGCGTGACGGTGGTCACCTCCGACACCATGCTGTACGGGTACGCCTCCACCCTGCAGGGCATCGAGGAGGCGGCCAGGGTCGAGGGCCTGGCCGTCGGGGTGCGGGTGGTCGAGTCGGACCGCGAGGGCGACGTGCGCAACGCCGCCGACTACGTCAGCGATCCGAGCGCCGGGGGCGTGATCGTGATCGCGTTCGACGCGGCCGGCATCGCGGTGCTGCGCGCGCTCCCCGAGTCCCTGCCCGCGGCGGCCGCCGTGGAGCCGGGCGTACGCGGGGTGGCGCGGCCCGCGATCTGCCTGGACGAGCAGCAGGCGTCGGCCGAGGCGACGCGGCACCTGCTGGCCCTGGGACACCGGACCGTCCACCACGTGGCGATTCCGTCGGAGTCGGAGCACAGCGGACGTCAGGCGGGCTGGCGGCGTGCGCTGGCCGAAGCCGGAGCCGCCGTCCCGCCGGTGGTGCGGGCGGGCTGGGACGTGCGGTCGGCGTACGAGGCGGGACGGGTCCTGGCGGCCGACCCCGGTGTGACCGCGATCCTGTGCGGCAACGACGACATCGCCCTCGCGGTGCGCCGCGCGCTGTTCGAGGCGGGCAAGGACGTGCCCGGTGACGTGAGCATCGTGGGCTTCGACGGAGTGCCCGGCTCGGAGTACTGGACGCCGGCGCTCACGACGGTGGAGATGGACTTCGCCGGGCTCGGCCGCGCCACGGTGGCGGCGGTGCTGGCCGAGCTCGCCGGGGCGCCCCAGCCCGCGGTGTCGCTGACGCCGCCGCGGCTGGTGGTGCGCGAGTCGACGGCGCCCCCGCGGCGGTGAGCCGCATCCGCGCCGCCCGGCCGGCCCGTGAAAGGCCGCCCGGCCTGCTCAAGGGAGGCCGTGCGGCCGCGGCGCCCAACGGCCGAGCCGAGCCGTCCGCCGGATGTTATTAACAACAACGTAACGAGCTCTTCCCCTTGGTCATGTGACCGGTCACACTCGCATTCGTGCGGATGTGACCGGTCACACGCATGCAGGGGGACGGCCCCCGGGCTCGCCCGCCGCCCGCGGCCTGTCTCCTCGCGAGGGTCACCGTCACGGCCCGCACGCGCAAGGACCTCCGGAGAACCCGGCTCGATCGTCAGGAGACGCAGTTGAACTCACGGCACACCGAGACCAGCCTGGTGTGGGGGCACTCGGCACTGCGGGTGGTGATCGCCATATCACCCGACGGTGTGGTGAGCATCCGCGAGCTGGGCACGGGCGACCCGGGACCGAGGCCGCCCGCGCAGCCCCTCGTGGAGGTGCTGCTGGCCGGTCAGGGACGGGCGCGGGCGTCCCACCGCTTCTCCGACACCGCCGTCGGCCGCCGTTTCACCTACGTGGGGGCCGAGCAGGTCCGCGACGGGCAGTGGCACGAGCTGCGGGTGACCGTGCGGGACGAGCAGACCGGCCTGGAGGCGCACACGCACCTGCGCTCGGCCGAGGGAGTGCCGGCCGTACGGTCCTGGACGACGGTCGCCAACCGCGGCACCGGGGAGGCGGTCGTGCTGGGCGTGACCTCGTTCGCCGCCGGGTTCCCGGCCGGCTCGGCCGGCGGCCTCCAGGTCGTGCGCGCCGACAGCGAGTGGCTGGGCGAGAGCCGCTGGCGCGTACGGCCGCTGCGCGAGGAGATGGCGGACCTCAACCTGCCGCTGCACGGCCAGGACGGCCGGGGCCGCCTGGCGGTCACCAGCACCGGCACCTGGTCGACCGGGCAGCACCTGCCCACGGCGGGCCTGCTCGATCCGGACTCCGGCCGGGCGTGGCTGTGGCAGGTCGAGCACAACGGCCCGTGGCGGTGGGAGATCGGCGAGCGCAGGGACGGCGCCTACGTCGCGCTGCTCGGCCCCACCGACATCGACCACCAGTGGCACGCCGTCCTCGCCCCCGGCGAGTCGTTCACGACGGTTCCGGCGTCGCTGGCCGTCTCCTCCGATGGGCTTCACGGCGCGGCGGCCGCGCTCACCGCGCACCGCCGCGCCCTGGTGCGCCCTCATCCGGACCGGGCCCGCCTGCCCGTGGTCTTCAACGACTACATGAACACCCTCATGGGCGATCCGACGACCGCGAAGCTGATCCCGCTGATCGACGCCGCCGCCGACGCGGGCGCCGAGGTGTTCTGCATCGACGCCGGCTGGTACGACGACGACGGCGACTGGTGGGACAGCGTGGGCGAGTGGCAGCCGTCCCAGACGCGGTTCCCGCGGGGCATCGAAGAGGTCCTCTCCCACATCAGGGGGCGCGGCATGGTCCCGGGCCTGTGGCTGGAGCCCGAGGTGATCGGCGTACGCAGCCCGATGGCCGACAAGCTGCCCGCCGAGGCGTTCCTGCAGCGGCGCGGCACGAGGATCGTGGAGCACGGCCGCTACCACCTCGACCTGCGCCACCCGGCCGCCGTGGCCCATCTCGACGAGGTCGTCGACCGGCTGGTGGAGCAGCTCGGTGTGGGCTACTTCAAGCTCGACTACAACATCGACCCCGGCGCGGGCACCGACGTGGACGCCGCGAGCCCGGGCGCGGGGCTGCTCGCCTGCAACCGGGCCCACCTGGCATGGCTGGAGGCGGTGCTGGACCGCCATCCTGACCTGATCCTGGAGAACTGCGCCTCCGGCGCGATGCGCATGGACTACGCCCTGCTGTCGCGGATGCAGCTCCAGTCCACCAGCGACCAGCAGGACCCCCTGCGGTATCCCCCGATCGCGGTGGCCGCTCCCCTGTCCGTCCTGCCGGAGCAGTCCGCGAGCTGGGCCTACCCCCAGCCGGACATGGACGACGAGCGGATCGCCTACAGCCTGTGCACCGGCATGCTGGGCCGCCTCTACCTGTCGGGGCACCTGCCCACCATGACCGGCGCGCAGCGCGACGCGGTCGGGGCGGCCGTCGCCGCCTACCGCGACATCCGCTCCGACCTGGCCGAGGCCGTCCCCGTCTGGCCGCTGGGGCTTCCGGGCTGGGACGACCCCTGGCTCAGCCTCGCCCTGACCACACCGGACCACACGTACGTGGGGGTCTGGTGCCGCGCGGACGAGCGGGCGACGGCCTCGCTGTCCCTCCCGCACCTCGCCGGGCGCCAGGTCGGCGTCGAGGTCGTCTACCCCCGCCACCTGCCCGCCTGGGACGGGGAGTGGGACCGGGAGGCGGGCCGGCTCGTCCTCACCAAGCCGGTTTCCGGCCCTTCTGCCCGCATCCTTCGCGTTTCACCCGTCTCATCATCCTCATCCGATTAATCCCTCCTGCTCTAAAATCCCGGGCCAGCGGTCCGGGCGCCCCCCAGAAGAGAGATCGAAACCATGAAGAAATGGCAGACCCTCGCGGTCGTCGCCGTGATCGCCGCGGGCGCCGCGGCCTGCAGCGACCCCTCTGTGGACTCCTCCGCGGACACCGCCGGCGGCGCCGCGGGCGAGGCGGCCGCCACCACCTGGGCCGAGCCGACGGCCAGGCTCGACGGCGTCACCCTGACGATCTGGGCCGCGCAGAACAGCAACGCCGTCCCCAAGCAGGTCGTCGACGCGTTCGGCAAGGCCACGGGCGCGAAGGTCGAGATCGTCACCATTCCCGACCCGTACGAGCAGGGCGTGCAGACCAAGGTCGCCACCGGGGACAAGCCCGACCTGGCGTTCTGGCAGCCGACCGCGTCCATGCTCACGGCCATCAACGCCAGGACGAACCTGCAGCCGCTGGACCAGGCCCCCTGGCTGTCCAAGCTCGCCCCCCCCGCTCAAGGACATCACCGGCATCCTGAACGGCACGCGGTACGCCGCCCTGGTCACCAGCCCGGCCGTCGAGGGCGTCTACTACAACAAGGAGGTCTTCGAGGCCAACGGGATCACCGAGACCCCGAAGAACTTCGACGAGATGGTCGAGCTGGCCCGCAGGCTCAAGGCCAAGGGCGTCACCCCCTTCTACGAGATGGCCGGCGACCGGTGGGCCACCCAGTGGTGGGTCCAGGTCCAGCTCGCCGACGCCGCCAAGGACGGGCTCTGGGACAAGATCAACAAAGGTCAGGAGACCTTCTCCAGCCCGGTCGTGCTCGACGCGATCAAGAAGTACAAGTCGCTGATCGACGAGGGACTGTTCAACAAGGACATCAAGACCGCCAGGTTCGAGGACCAGGGCAAGGCCCTGCTCGACGGCAAGGCCGCCATGGTGGTGCAGGTCAACTCCTTCTTCGGCCAGCTCCAGGCGACCGCCGACACCGCCACCCTCGACAAGAGGATCGGCTTCTTCCCGATCTCCCCCAGCGGCAACGTCGGCACCTTCATCCCCGACCAGTCCAACGCCCTGGTGGCCTTCAAGACCGGCGACGCCAAGCGCGAGGCCGCCGCGCGCCAGCTCCTGTCGTTCTGGATGGGCCCCGGCTACAAGGACTTCATCGCCGACCGCAACACGGTCTCCCTGGAGACAGACGTGCCGAGCCCGGCCTCGGTGCCCAAGGCGCTGCAGCAGGTGCACGACTCCCTCGGCGAGGCCGTCGGCTCCATGCAGGCCCTGGCCGTGGCCAACCCCGACCTGTACATCAACCTCGCCGACATGATCACCGGCACCATGACGCCCGAGCAGGTGGCCTCCACCACCCAGGAGCAGTTCGCCCAGCTCGCCAAGCGCCGGCGCGGCCGGTTTCTGACGCCCGACGACTCGCGCCCACCGACAGGCCCATCGACAGGGCGCGGAGGCCGCGGCTCGCCCCCGTCTCCGCGCCCGGCACCTGAGGACATGCCATGCTGACTGCCACGGACACCCCCGTCCCGGACCGGCCGCTCGCGCCGCCGCCCGCCCCGCGCGGTCCCGCCGGCCGCACCCGCCGCAGGCCGGACCGGACCCACCCGATGTGGTTCATGGCCCCGGCGTTCGCGATCCTGCTGGTGTTCTTCTTCCTGCCGACCGCGTTCAACTTCGTGTACGCGTTCACCGACTGGTCGGGCTTCAAGAGCGCCATCAGGCCGGTCGGGTTCGACAACTTCGCCGACCTCGCCTCCAGCGGCACGCTGTTCTCGGCACTGCGCATCACCGTGGTCTACGCCGTGCTCGTGGCGGTCTTCCAGAACCTCTTCGGGCTGGGCCTGGCCCTCCTGCTGGAGCGCGACACCTGGGTCAACCGCACGCTGCGGGTCTTCTTCCTCATCCCGGTGCTGATGTCCGCCCTGGCCGTCGGCTACATCTTCCAGGCCCTGCTCAAGCCCGAGGGCAGCCTCGACCAGTTGCTGTCCCAGATCTTCCGGCAGCACATCGACTACGCCTGGCTGGGCGACACCCGCTGGACGATCGTCGTGGTCGCCCTGGTCCACGCGTGGAAGTGGATGGGCCTGTCCATGCTCATCTACCTGGCGGGGCTCAAGACGATCCCCGAGGAGATCATGGAGGCGTCCCGCATCGACGGCGCCTCGCGGTGGCACGCGTTCCGGCGCCTGCGCTTCCCGCTGCTCGCCCCCGCGATCACGTTCAACGTCGCCACCGCCCTGCTCGGCTCCATGAACGGCTTCGACATCGTGCAGGCCACCACCGGCGGCGGTCCCGCGCGGACGACCGAGATCCTCAACATCTTCATCTACCGGACCTTCGGGCAGGGCCTGTTCGCCCAGGCCACGACCATGAGCCTGGTGCTGTTCCTGCTCGTGTCGCTCATGGCCTTCCCTGTCATCCGCATCCTGCGCAAGCGCGAGGAGATCCTGTGACGCCGCACTCCCCCGCCCGCCGGCACGCCTCCTCCATGACCGGCTCCGTGGCCAGGGGCACCTCGTTCCCGACCCGCCTGCAGCCGTTCGCCGCCACGGCGCTGGCACTGGTCACCATCGGCATCCCGCTGTGGCTCGTCGTGGCGACCGCCGGCAAGTCACGGGGCGAGGCCCTCATCCCGAACCTCACCCCGCCCACCCACTGGCACCTGCTGGAGAACCTGGGCGAGGTGTGGAGCGAGGGCGAGGTGCCCGCCGCGTTCTTCGGCAGCCTCCTCGTCGTCGTGCCCGCCGTCATCGGCGCCCTGATCTTCGGGTCGATGGCGTCCTGGATCCTCGCCCGGCGCGCCACCCGGCTCAACGCCGTGCTGTACGCGCTCGCCATCAGCGGCATCATCCTGCCCCCCGCGGTGGTCACGGTCGTGCTGCTGCTGCGCCAGCTCGGCCTGGCGGGCAGCGCCGTCGGGATGATCGGCGTCTACATGGGCATCTACATGTCCACCGTCATCTTCTTCGTCACCGGCTTCGTCCGCACCATCCCCACCTCGTTGGAGGAGGCCGCCCAGATCGACGGTGCGGGGCCCGTGCGCGTCTTCTTCCACGTCGTCCTGCCCCTGCTGCGGCCGGTCCTGGCCACCGCCACGATCCTCGTCTGCCTCTACGTCTGGAACGACGTCTTCTACGCCTTCTTCGTGGTCGGCGGCCGCCTCGACACCCTGCCGCTCAACCTCTTCCGCGTCGCCGGCGCCGGGCTCTACCTCAACAACTGGCACCTCATCTTCGCCTACGTCATCCTCATGAGCCTGCCGCTCGTCGTGGTCTTCGCCGTCGCCCAGCGGAAGATCATCTCCGGCATCACCAGCGGCGCCGTGAAGTAACGACCGCACGGCGCCCTTTCACCTCCGATCCCGGCGGTGCCCGTCGAGCCCGCCGTACCACCCCCCTCCGGGGCGCTCGCGCGTCCCGGTGACAGGAGAGGACACCCATGCACCGACAAAGGTCATTCCGGCGTGCCCGCGTGACGGCCGTGACCGCGGCCCTCGCCGCGGCCACCCTGACCGCCGGGCCGCTCGCCGGCCCGGCCGGCGCGGACACCGCCGCCGCCGACGTCGTCCAGGTGGACTTCGGGCAGCGCACCGGTCCGGTCCACGGCGGCGCGACCGGCATGCTGTACGGCCTGTCCGACCCGGGCGTCCCGGGAGATCCCCTCGTCGCCGGCGCCCGGCCGCGTACGGTCGCCCAGAAGGCCCCGGACGGCGACCAGCACCCCAACGGCGACGCGCTCAAGATCGCGGATGGCTTCTTCGCCGCGGGCGGCGAGGAGATCGTCGTCTACATGCAGGACGTCTACAGCAAGTGGCCCTACGAGAACCTCGGCATCGACGACTACCTCGCGAAGGTCGACGCGATGGTGCGCAAGGTCGTCACGGAGCGCCCGCGGGACAAGGGCAGGTTCGTCTGGGTGCCGTTCAACGAGCCCGACGGCATCTGGTACCAGAACTGGTCCACGATGAAGCAGAAGTTCTTCAGCGACTGGAAGGCCGTCGTCGAGCGCATCCGCTCGATCGACCCCGGCGCCCGCATCGTCGGGCCGAACGAGGCCGCCTACAACCCCGGCCGCCTGCGCGACTTCCTCACCTGGGCCAGGGACGACACCTGCGGCGGGAAGAGCTGCCTGCCGGACATCATGGCCTGGCACGAACTGTCGCGCGGCAGCCTCGCCGCCTATCGGGGCCACTATGCGAACTACCGGCAGATGGAGCGCGACCTCGGCATCGGCCCGCTGCCGATCAACATCGACGAGTACGGCAACCGGCGCGACATGTCCGTCCCCGGCCAGATGGTCCAGTGGATCACCATGTTCGAGGACACCAAGGTCGACGCCGACATGGCGTTCTGGACCTACGCCGGCAACCTCTCCGACCACGCGGTGCGCACCCGCCAGGCCAACGGCGCGTGGTGGCTGCTCAAGTGGTACGCGGACCTGACCGGGCAGACGGTGAAGGTCACCCCGCCGCAGCCGGACGTCCCCGACACGGTCCAGGCCGTCGCGGCCGTCGACCCCTCCGTACGGCGGGGCACGATCCTGGTCGGCGGCGGCGCCGCGCCGGTCCGGCTCGACCTCTCCGGGCTCGACTCCGCGGTCTTCGGCACGCAGGTCGACGTCGTCGTGTCCAAGACGACCTGGTCCGGCTACGAGGGCGACGCCGTGCAGCCGCCGGTCGTCGCGGCCACCCGGACCACCCTGCGCGGCGGCACGCTGCGGGTGGACCTGCCGGGCGGCGACGTGATGGCCGCCTACCGGGTCACGATCGTCCCGTCGAGCGGCGGCGCGCCCGCGACCGACGCGCCGTGGAGCGTCTCGGTCGAGGCGGAGTCGGCCACGCTCACCTCGGCCCAGGCGTACGACCAGGACACCACCGCGGACCCGCAGCTCTACGCGACCTCCGGCAAGCGGGACGTCGGCTCCATGAACAAGGCAGGCTCCGCCGTCACGTTCCCGGTCACCGTGCCGCGTGACGGCCGCTACCGCCTGGGCGTCTTCCAGGGCGCGAACAAGGCCCCCGGCAGGCACGCGCTGTTCGTGGACGGGAAGCTCGACCAGGTCGTGCAGTACTCGGCCGACCTCGGCTGGACCTACCGCGGCCGCACCGACGTGGAGGTCGAGCTGACCGCCGGCACCCACGAGCTGTCCCTGCGCACCAGCGCCGACGGCACGACCCTGCTGCCGGGCAGCGACATCACGCTGGACAGGTTCGACCTCACCGAGGTCACCGGTCCCGAGCGGGCGGCGTACCCGGCCGACGAGGCCCGGCTGTCCGGCGGCGCGGGCATCACCCGCGAGGGCAAGGGCGCCGCCGTCACCCTCGGCGGCGGCGCCCGCGCCACGTTCTTCGCCGCGGTGAGCGAGGACGGCTACTACGACCTGACCTTCTCCTACAAGGCGGCCGGAGCCGGCGACCTCGACGTCCGCGTCGACGGACGACGGATCGACGGTGTGCGGGCGACGCGCCCCGGTGAGGCGGCCTCCCGGGCCCGGGTGTATCTCCCGGCCGGCGTCTCGGTGGTCGAGGTGGGCGGCCCGGCCGGCCTGCGGCTGCGCGGCCTGACCACGGTCAGGGCCGCGGAGGCGGACGCGGCGGTCCACCGCGTCGAGGCCGAGCAGACGCAGCGCGCCGGAACGGCCCGCGTGGTCACCGTCCCGGCCACGAGCGGCTCGAACGCCTCCGCGGGCACCTATGTGGGCGACATCGGCAACGGCGCGGGCAACACGCTCACCCTCACCCGGCCCGGCGGTTTCGGCCCCGGCGAGTACGTGCTCGTGGCGCACTACGCCAACGCCGACAGGAACACCGGGCACCCCTACAACACCGACGTCATCAGCCGGTTCCTCGACATCACCGAGAAGGGCGGGGCGACGACGCGCGGCGTGTTCCGGCACAACTACGCGTGGGACAACTTCTGGTCCCAGGCGACGCCGCTCACCCTCACGACCGCCTCCGGGGCGCTCGTCCTCGGCAACGCCACGGCGTACGCGCCCAACCTCGACCGCTTCGAGCTCGCGCGGCTCGTTCTGGAGGTCGACAACACCGCCAAGTGACCGGAAGGGCCCGCCGTGCCCGTCCACGGCGGGCCCTCCTTCGCCGCGCCCCACCGGCCGTACGGACGACCGGGGCATGGTGGGTGAGAGTGCCGCATGTCCTGCCGGGGCGTAGGACGATGTGACCATGAGCACTCCCCCGGCTTCCACAATCGAGCAGGCCGTCGCCGACATCAGCGACGAAACAGGGGCGGTCAGGGGCGCCGGCGTGCTCGTCGCCGCGGATCTCGTGCTGACGTGCGCGCACGTGATCGCCCGTGGAGGGGAGAAGCAGCCGGAGACCGTACTGGTGGGCTTCCCGTTCCTCCGCACCGGGCCCTTGCGGGCGAGTGTCCACTTCTGGGCGCCGCACGTGCCCGGTTCGGAGCCCGGAACCGGGGACCTCGCCGTCCTCCGGCTGGAAAGGTCGTTGCCGCCGGACGTCCGGCCGGTCGAGTTCGCCGCTGTCGCGCCGCCCGGCCTTCAGGTCAGCGCCTACGGTTTTCCGGGCGGCTACCCTGATGGGCGCTGGGCGTCCGGGCGCACGGTGGGAAGCCTGCCGAACGGCGCCGTCCAACTGGAGGCCACCGACAGCACGGGGTTCACGGCCGGCTACTCCGGAGCGCCCGTCTGGAGCCCCGAACTCGGTGCGGTGCTCGGCATCCTCTACGCGGTGGACGGTCCAGACGGCAGAGCCGGGTACATGAGCCCGGCTTCCGCTCTCGCCGAGACGTGGCCGGAGTTCGACGCCGTCATCCGCTCTGCTCGGGAGCGAGCCGCCTCGGTTCCCGAGGACCGGCGCAGAAGGCCCGGAGAGTTCGCGCCCGGCGGGCGGGAGCGCACGCAGTGGGTCAGCGACGCGCCGGCCGACCACGACGTGCTCAGGCGGACCGCGCTGGCGAACGTGCTCGCCAGGCAACTGCGGCACGCCCGGACGGAGACCCCCGACGTGTCGTTCCTGGTGCACGTCGACGGTTCATGGGGGACGGGCAAGAGCACCCTGCTCAAGCTGCTCGCCCGCGAACTGCACAGCGATTCGATCGTGGCCTTCTTCGACACCTGGCGGCACGTGCGGATCGAACCACCCTGGTGGGCGCTGCTGATCACCATCCGAAAGGCGGTCGTCCAGCACAGGCCTCGCTGGCGGCGTCCCTTCTTCCTCCTGCGAGAGCTGCTCGCGCGTGTCCGCCGTGACGGCGCCCCTCAGGTGCTGTCGGGTCTGCTGCTGGTCGGCGCGGCCCTCCTCACCGCGTTCCTGTTCAGGGCAGGCGTCATCACGGTCCCCAGTGTCGGACCGACGTTGACGACCGTCACCACCGTCGCCGGAGCGGCCGGCGCGCTGTGGACGGCCGGGATCCTCGTCAGCAGGTACGCGATGTGGGGATCCGCGCGCAGGGCCCGCACCTTCGAGCAGTCCCACACCGACCCCATGAACGACGTCGCCGAGCACATCGCGTGGCTCGTGCGTCACGCCGGCCGGCCCATCGTGGTCTTCGTGGAGGACCTCGACCGCTGCAACGCCGACTACGTCGTGAACTTTCTTGATTCCGTCCAGACGCTCGTCCGCGACGTGCCCGAGCACTGGCGTCGGCCCGTACGCCGCACTCCCGACTTCCATGCCCCGAGCTTCGTCGTCGCGATGGACGGCGCCTGGCTGCGCTGCGCCTACGAGAACGCCTACGAGACGTTCAAATCGGCCGTCGCCGAGCCGGGGCGCCCCATCGGCTACCTGTTCCTGGACAAGCTCTTCCAGCTCAGCGTCCCCATGCCCAAACTCGGCGGGGCCGGCCGGGACCTGTATTTCGGCGGGCTGCTCGGCGTGAGCGTCGCGGCGCCTTCGCCGCCCACCGCGGACCAGGTCCGGGCGGCACTCACCGCGAGCAGTGACGAGATCGAGGTGCTGGAGACCCTGGCGAAGGCCGAGCCCCGGGTCCGCGAGATGGTGGCCTCACAGGCGGTCGAACGGATCCTCGACGCCGACGTACAGGGCCTATCCCACCACGCCCTCGCGAAGTTCTCCCGGTTGCTGCACAGCAACCGCGCGCGATGAAGCGGTTCGTCAACACCTACACCGTCCTGCGTGCCGTACGCGTCCTGGAGGGCAGCCTGGTGCCGACCGACACCCTCGCGCTGTGGACTCTCCTTCGCATCCGATGGCCGGAGCTGGCGGACTACCTGGAGTCGTATCCCGGGGCCATCGATCAGATCATGGAGGGCTCCGGCGCGCATGACCTCCCCGAGTCGCTCCGGGAGCTGGCCGCCTCGCAGGACCTTCATGAGGTGCTGTGCGGTGTGCCGGGGGTGACGCTCACGCCGGACGTGATCCGCGCCTGTTCCGGAGCGGGCGACGACCTGGCACCGCTCCGTACGTAGTCACCGGCGGGCGGCTCACGCTCCGATCGTCTTCGTCGCGCGGTGCGCGGGCGACGAGGTGACTTGCATCCCACTGCCGCCGCAGGCCGGGAGCCCGGGACGGTCTTGGCCGCGCGCGGCGCGAGGGACTAGGTTCGCGCCGTGCCCACCGCTGATCATCTCTCCCCCGGCCTCCGCGTCTACGCCGTCTGCTCGGAGGTCCCGCCCGACGTCGTCGGCGGGCTGGGCCGGTACGCCGAGCGAATCACGGACGCCCTGGGTGACGCCGGGGTGCCGGTCGTGCTCTTCGGCGCCACGGCCCGCCGCGGCCGGGCGCCCGGACGGAACGCCGGGGTGACGTCACTCTGCACCGCCTGCCCCACCCCCGGCTACGGCCCGCGCGAAGGCTCGGTCCTCCCGCCGGGCGTACGGCGGCTCGTCAGGGTCGCCGGGCTGCTCGCGTTCAACGTGCGGGCGGCCGCCCGGATCCTCCGGGCCGAGGCGGGACGGACCGGGGCGGTCGTCGCCGTGCACGACTGGATGGGCTGCGTGGCCGGGATCCTGTGCCACGTGCTGGGACGGCTGCCGGTGGCGTTCCACGTGCACACCCGCGAGCTGAACGCCCACGCGGGTGATCAGAACGCGCCGCGCCGGTCGGCGTACGCCGTCCTCCTCGACCTTCTGGAGACGGCCCAGGCGCGGACGGCGCGCCTGATCCTCGTGCCGAGCGCCCGCATGCGCGACGACCTCGCCGCGCGCGGCTGGCCGGCGGACCGGATGCTCGTCGTGCCGCACGGCTTCGAGGAGCCCGGCCTGCTGCGGCTCGCCGGACTGCCGGACGACGAGCGCGACCGGGCCCGGGCGGAGGTGCGGCGGCGCTACCTGCCCGGCGGGCAGGGCCGGCTCGTCGTGTTCGCCGGGCGGCCGTCGCCGCACAAGGGGGTCCACACGCTGATCCGGGCGGTGCCGCGGGTCGTCGCCGAGCACGGTGACACGCGCTTCGTGCTGGTCGGCGCCCAGGCGCCGCAGACCGGCGACGCGGCGGCGGTGGCCCGGCTGATCGAGCGGACGCGGACCTCCGGGCACGTGGTCGCCGGCAACCGCTTCCTCGCTCCCGCCGAGGTGTTCGCGCACTTCCTGGCCGCCGACGTCTGCGTGTTCCCGTCGGTGTACGAGCCGTTCGGCCTGGTCGCCGTCGAGGCGATGGCGCTCGCCCGCCCGGTGGTCGTCGGGCCGGGCTACTCGCCGGAGGTGGTCGGCGACGGCGCCGTCCGCTGCGTACGCGACGACCCGGGCGAGCTGGCCGCGGCCCTGCTGCGCCTCCTCGACGATGCCGAGGAGGCGGACCGGCTCGCCCAGCGGGGGGCCGCGTACGTGCGGGAGCGCTACAGCTGGGCGCGCACCGCCCGGCGCACCCTGGCGGCGTACGCCGACGCGGCGGCGTACGGCCGGAAGGCGTCGCGGGTGCGCCGGGGCGGGTCCGCGCCGGTGAAGTGATCGACGGCGGTCAGGACCCCACCGCTTGGCCTTCGCCGCCTCACGGTGGTCAGCCGATGCGGAGCGGGAGCGTGCGCGGTCCCCGCACCTGGCCGGGGGCCCAGGTCACCTCAGAGGGGTCGGCGAGGCCGAACACGGGGACGCGCTCCAGCCAGACCTCCAGGGCGACCCGGAGTTCCATGCGGGCGAGGTGGGAGCCGACGCAGCGGTGGATGCCGAGCCCGAACGCCGCGTGCCGGTTGATCTCGCGGTCGATGATCACCTCGTCGGCCCGGTCGAACTGCGCGGGATCGCGGTTGGCGGCCGGGAACGACAGCAGGACCCAGTCGTCGGCCCTCATGTCGACGCCGCGCCAGTGCATGTCCTCCTTGACCAGCCGCGCCATCGTGACCGGCGCGTACGCCCGGAGGAACTCCTCCATCGCGGTCGGCAGCAGCGCCGGCTCGGCGACCAGGCGCTCGCGGTCGGCCGGGGTCTTCGCCAGGTGCCACAGCGAGGCGCCGATCGCGCTCCACGTCGTGTCGATCCCGGCGATGAGCAGCAGGGCCATCGTGCCGGCCACGTGCGAGGGGTCGAGCTTGCGGCCGTACAGCTCCGCCTCGATCAGGTAGGTGGTGAGGTCGTCGCGGGGGTTGGCGACGTGGTCGCGGATTTGCTCCAGGAGGTAGTCGAACAGCTCCCCCATGTGCGCCATCCGCTCCTCCGGCGGGAGGTTGACGCCTTCGAGCGCGTGCTCGACGAACTCCCGGAACCGCGGCCCGTCCTCCGGCGGGAAGCCCAGCATGTCGGCGATGACCCGCATCGGGATGTGCTGCGCGTAGTCACGGGCGGCGTCGACGATCTCCGCGCCCTCGAACCCGTCGATCAGCGAGTGGCAGAACGCCCGCGCCGCCTCCTCCCGCTTCGCCACCTCCTTCTTGGTGAACGCCGGGAGCAGCAGCTTGCGCGCGTCGTGGTGGAACGGCGGGTCGGAGGAGATCGGCGGCACGGCTCCCACCGGCGCGATGTCCCTGGGCGGCCGGTAGTTGCTCATGATGATGGCCCGGGAGGAGAAGTGCTCGGTGTCGTAGGCGATGGCCGCGACGTCCTCGTACCGCGTCGGCAGCCACCCGCCGCCGAACCTTTCGGTGTGCGCGATCGGGCAGCGCTCCCGCAGGTCGTCCTGGATCGGGTACGGATCGGCGGCCCACTCGGGCTCCAGGTGGGAGAAGTCGGTCGCCCAGTCGGAGACCGGGCCGGTGATGATCTCGTTGCGAATGCCGAGGGGCTCTTCCCGTGAGTCGCGGAAGTCGCGGACGAAGCGATCGTCGACGGTCATGTCAGGCCTCCTCGACGAGGACGATCGCCTTCTCCGGGCAGTTGGAGGCCGCGACCCGCGCCGCGCGCTCGCCGCCCGGCGGCACGAGGCCGTCGCCGGCGACCTGGCCGTAACCCTCATCGTCCTCGGTGAACAGGTCGGGCGACAGGTCGTAGCAGCGGCCGTGTCCCTGGCAGCGCGCGGGATCGATCTGCACTTTCACTGGTGCTCCCCCTTGTGGTGGGTGGGGTCGGTCGGGGCGATGGCGGTGACGAGACGGGTGAGCAGGGCGCTCCACTCCTCGTCGCCGACCGCGTGCAGGTCCGGCGTGAGGAGCGCGCTGCCCATCGCGAGCAGGAGGCAGAGATGGGCGACGGCGCCGGGCGACAGCGCCGGGTCGATCTCGCCGTCGTCCTGTGCGGTGCGGACGAGCCCGGCGAGCCAGCCGGCCCGCTCGCCGACGTAGTCGTGCATCGGGCGGGCGACATCCTCGTCTCGGCGGGCCGCGACCAGCGCCTCGACGATCAGGGAGCCGCGCGCGTCGGGACGGCGCGGGAGGCGGCGGCCCACGGCGACCAGCAGGTCCGCGACTGGCCGGTCGGGTTCGGCGGCCAGCAGGTCGGCCAGCAGCCGCGGCCCGTGAGCGCGCAGCGCGGCCACGATCAGCTCGGCCTTCGAGCCGAAGTGCGCGTACAGGGCGCCGTTGCTCACCCCGGCCGCCGCGGCGATGTCGGCCACGCGCGTGCCGTCGTACCCGCGCCGGGCGAACACGTCGACGGCCGCGCGCAGCAGCCGTTCCCGCGTCTCGGCGGCGGTGACACCCGCGATCCGGCCCACGACGGAAATTAAATGGTTGTTCATTTGATTGCGTCAAGACCGCCATCATTGACGGCGCCATGGGCAGGCCGGCGTGACGAACACCGGGCAAAAGCCGCAAACTAGCATTATGTGGGACAAGTGGGGCATGCCTCGGCATCGCGACTGGTTCGTGGACGCGGCCCTCGCCGCGGCCGTCATCGCGTTCACCGTCCCCACCACGCTCATCGGCTACAGCTTCTCCCTCTGGGGCGGTGCGCCGGACGCGCTCGAGATCGCGACAGGGGTGATCACCGCGGCGGCCATGCTGGTGCGGCGCCGCACCCCCTGGCCCGCGGTCGTCGCCTCGGCGGCGTGCGCCTGCGTCACCGGGCAGGTCGTGCCGATGATCCTCGCCGTCTTCTCGATGACGGCGGAACACCGGGTGCGCCGGTGGCAGTACGTCGCCCTGGCCCTCTCGGTGGTCTACGCCGTCGTCGACTACCGCAACCCGCACACCGACCATTCGGTCTACCTGAACGTCGTCCGCGCGCTGACCCTCATCTACCTGCCCGCGGCGGTCGGCACCTGGGTGTACGCCTACCGGCGGCTCATCCGGGAGCTTCGTGTCGGCGTACGCGAACGCGAGGAGATCGCCGCCTCCGAGGAGCGCCGAAAGATCGCCAGGGAGATGCACGACACGGTCACCCACGCGGTCACCGCCATGGTGCTCAACGCGGGCATGGCCCGTGACGCCACCGAGCCGGGCGAGATCCGGGATCTGACGGCGACCATCGAGGACAAGGGCGTGCAGGCGCTCGGCGAACTGCGGCAGTTGCTCACCGTGCTCCGCCGAGAGGACGCCGACCTCGCCGAGGGCACCGAGGCGATCGCCCGGCTGGTCGGCGAGGCGCAGGCGAGCGGGCTCAAGGTCGATCTCCGCCTCGACGCTCCCCCGGGGGCGCTGCCGAGACAGGTCTCGCACGCGTGCTATCGCCTGGTGCAGGAGGGGCTCAGCAACGTGCGCAAGCACGCGCCGGACTCCCGGGTGCACGTCACCTGCGAGGTCACCGGCGACCAGGTGGCCGTCTCCGTGGTCGACACGCCGGACCGCGGCGACCCCGGCGGGAAGACGGTCAGGGCCGCGCCCTCCCTCGGCGGCGGGTACGGCCTGGCCGGCATCAGGGAGCGCGTCTCCCTCGCGCAGGGGCGGTTCTTCTCCGGGCCGACCCCCGAGGGCGGCTTCATCCTCGCCGCCCGGCTCCCCCTCCGGTCGCCGCACGGCTGAGGCGGCGGGGAGCACAGCGGCTCGGATCATGAGCGATGCTGATCGCAGGCGACTCGGATCATGAGCGATGCTGATCGCGGGCGACTCGGATCATGAGCGATGCTGATCGCGGGCGACACGGATCAGCGGGCGACGCAGATCAGCGGGCGACGTCCTCCCGCCGGGTGAGCAGGCCCAGCTCGGCGCGGGTGGGCATGCCCTCCCAGTCACCGGGGACCACGCATGCGAAGGCGCCCGCTGCGACGGCCGTGTCCAGCCGGGTCTCCGGCGGCGCCCCGGCCAGCAACTCCGCCAGGTATCCCCCGACGAAGGCGTCCCCCGCCCCTACCGGGTCCATGACCTCCACCGGCACGGCCGCGCGGGTCAGCCGCAGCCCGTCCACCAGCGCCGCGCAGCCCTCGGCGCCTCGTTTGATCACTGCCTGCGCGGGGCCCAGGTCGGTCAGCGCGGCCGCCAGATCCAGCGGGTCCTTCCTCGGGGCCACGAACAGCTCCGCCTCCTCGACTCCGGCGAAGACCACGTCACTGGCGGCCAGGACGTCCCGCAGCGCCTCCCCCGCGCGCTCGCGCGTCCAGAGCCTGCCGCGGTAGTTGACGTCGAAGGAGACCGTCACGCCGTGGGCGCGGGCCAGCCGTACGGCGTGGGCCACCGCCTCGGCGGCGGAAGCGGACAGCGCAGGGGTGATGCCGGTGACGTGCAGCAGCGAGGCCCCGGCCACGACGTCCTCGGGCACGTCGGCGGGGGCGAGGCGTGACCCCGCACTGCCCGTCCGGTAGTACCAGACGTTCAGCGAGCGGCTCGTCCGCCTCTCCTTCACCATCAGGCCGGTCGGCGCCGCGCCGTCCACGACGGCACGTACGTCCAGGCCCTCCGCCCGAAGCTCCCGCTCCACCAGTTCGCCGAACCCGTCTGCCCCCACCCGGCCGATCCAGGTCACCGGCACGCCGAGCCGCCGCAGCGCGATCGCCACGTTGCTCTCGGCTCCGCCGATCCCGACGGCCATGCTCGGCGCGTGCGCCAGCGGCCCCACGCGCTCGGCGGTGAGCAGTGCCATGGTCTCGCCGAGCGTGACGACGCGCGGCCCGGCCGCGGGGTGCGTCCCGTGCTCTGTCTTCACGCGCTGCTGCTCCTCCATACGGGGACTCGAACGGCGTTCCGGGCGCTGGACGGAACGATATTATGGGCGCTTCAGTGGGGTCCTTGAGGATGGGGAGGCTCGCAAAGTGGCTAGGCGAGCGCGACCATCGGCTTCCGACGTCTCCGCGGTGAACGGCACCACTCCCGAACTGAACCTCGAAGAGGAGCGGCTGCTCGGCATCGTGTTGCGGGCCGACGGTCCCGTAGGCGCCCGGCTCGCGGGCCGTCAGCTGCGCGAGAGCGGGCTGGAGGTCAGCGAGGCGACCGTCTCACGGATCTTCAAGCGCCTGGACGACTTCGGCCTGACCATGCCGTCAGGGCGCAAGGGCCGTACGCTGACCGAACACGGGCGGCGCTGTGCCGAGGCGTTGTCCGCACGGCAGCGTCACGAGGAGGAGTTCGCCCGGGCCTTCGACATCCGCACCGTGGAGCAACTTCTCGACCTGCTGCACGCCAGGCGTGGCGTCGAACGGGAGATCGCCGGCCGGGCGGCGAGCAAGGCGACCGACGACGACGTCGCGAGTCTCGAGGAGATCCTGCGCAGTCACGAGAGGCGCCTGGCCGACGACGAGGACGCCCGCCAGGTCGGCATGGACTTCCACCGCGCGATCGCCCGCATCGCGGGCAGCGACCTGCTGGGCGCGCTGGCGGGCGCCGTGCTCAACGAGTCGCTCATCCCGCTGGAGAAGGTCCTCGACGTGATCACTGGTGGTCACGGCACCGTGGGCCAGTCCGTGCCCGAGCACGTGGAGATCGTCTCCGCGATCCGCCGCCGCGATCCGGCGGCGGCGGAGGAGGCGATGGCCCGTCACCTCACCCGGCTGATCGACGAGGTCACCGAGTTCTCCCGTAGCGACCAGGTGCGCATCTTCGACCGGTTGCTGATGTTCACCCGCCAGTCGTGACGGCGGTGCCCGTCCGCGGGCGTCGCCCGAGGCGGTCGATGACCTCATCGATGGGCAGCACGTCGGCGTAGCGGGCGTTGATGTCGAACAGGTTGGCCTCGTGCGCCGAGGCCGAGCGGTCGCCGACGGCCTCGGCGGGGACGATGGCGCGGAAGCCGTAGTCGAGGGCACTCTCGCAGGTCGAGCGGATGCACCCGCTGGTGCTGCACCCGACGACGATCACCGTGTCGATCCGCTGGGCGACGAGGATGCTCAGCAGGTTGGTGTTGAAGAACGCGCTGGCCCGCGGCTTCTCGATCAGCGCCTCGTTCGGGCGGCGGTCGAGTTCGGGCACCAGCCGGACCCGCTCGGACCCGCGGATCATGCGCTCCGAGTGGGGGGTCTTGAGCCGGGTCACGAGGGGCAGGTCGGAGTACGTCTCGTCATACGCCATGGTGGTGAACACCACCGGGATGTCGTCCCGCTCACGCACGACCTCCAGAAGCCTCCGGATGTTGTCCAGCACGCCGTCGAGGTTCGCTCCGATCATCTCGTCCGGACGCGTCCAGGCGCCGGCCATGTCGATGACCAGGAGGGCGACGCGCTCCCCCCATCCGACTCGCCCGGCGAACCCCGCCGCCAGGTACTGGTCGAGCAGGTCCCGGTTGCCGAGGCCATGGGTCTGCACAGCGGTCATGTTGGCATCACCTTTCACTGACTGAGGCGACGATTTACGATCGTCACCATACAGCCATCTTCCTCATTTTTGATAGACCTGGACACTAAGAAGGGGTTTGCGATAGACATCGTTCTGCATTGATTGATAATCGCCGGGAGATATCTGGTGCGTGATGACTTTGACCTCGTAGTGAGCGGCGCGCTCGTCGTGGCGGAGCACGACATCGAAGTCGCCGACCTCGGCGTCGCGGGCGAGAAGATCGCGGCGCTCGCCGCACCCGGCACCCTGAGGGGGACGCGAATCGTCGAGGCCCGTCCCGGCTCGGTCCTGGTTCCCGGGGGGATCGACACCCACACCCACATCGCCTGGCCGATCGCGGAAGGCGTCCGCAGCCTCGACGACTTCGCCTCCGCGACCCGCGCGGCGGCCGTCAGCGGCACTACCACGGTGATCGACTTCGTGCCGGCCTCCGGCGGGTCGCTCGTGGCCGCGGCGCGGGAGCGCATGGCCGAGGCGGCGTCATCGGTGATCGACTACACCTTCCACCCGGTGATCGCCCGCATCACTCCGGACCGGCTGCGTGAGATCCCCGCCCTGGTGGACGAGGGCCTGGCCTCCTTCAAGATCTACACCACGTACGACGACCGGCTCGACGACGGCGAGATCAGGGCGGTGATGACCGCGGTGGCCGAGGCGGGCGGGCTCGCCGGATTCCACGCGGAGAACCACGACATCCTCGAACACGCCAAGTCCGCGGTGCTGGCCGAGTCCGGCGCGGTCATCGACCGGTTCCCCGGCAGCCGTCCCGGCAGCGCGGAGAGCGCCGCGATCGGCCTGGTGACGCACTTCGCGCGGGAACTCGGCGCGCCGGTGTACGTCTACCACGTATCCGGCGGCGAGGCGCTGTCCGCCATCGAGGCCGCCCGCGAGACGGGCGTCCTGGTGCAGGCGGAGACCTGCACCCACTACCTGGTGCTCGACGACTCCGTGTACGGACGCCCCGACGGCTGGAAGTACGTCATCACGCCGCCGGTCAGGGACGCCACCGCGCAGGACCGCCTCTGGGACGCGCTGCGCGCCGGAGTGCTGGGCAGTGTGGCCTCCGACCACTGCGCGTACGGCCTCGAGCACAAGCTCCCCGGCGCCGCCGACTTCACCGCGCTGCCGCCGGGAGCCCCCGGCCTGGACGCGCGCGTCCCCCTGCTGTGGCACCACGCGGTCACCCGGGGCCGGCTCGGCCTGCGGGGATTCGCCGAGGTGTCGGCCACAGGCCCGGCCCGCACGTTCGGCATGTATCCCCGCAAGGGCGTCATCCGTGTGGGGGCGGACGCCGACCTCGTGCTGTGGAACCCCGAACGGCAGTGGACCTGGCCGGCCTTCGAGGCCGGCTGGGGCAGCGACTACGAGCCGTACGAGGGCATGACCGGCGTCGGCCTGCCCGAGCTCACGATCTCCCGCGGCCGGGTGGTGGCCCGCGACGGCCGCTTCACGGGCGCGGGCGGAGCCGGACGCTTCGTCCCCCAGCGGATCGACACCCGTCAGTGGCCCGGGATGGCTCCGGCGGCCCGAGGAGGCGCGGAGGAGGCACGGAAATGAGCGGCGAACGGCTGATGTTCGTCGGCGGCGAGTGGACCGAGGCCCGCGACGGAGCCAGGATGCCGGTCTTCGAGCCGGCCACCGGCACGACGCTGACCTCGGTGCCGGCGGGCGGGGCGGCGGACGTGGACCGGGCGGTCACGGCGGCGAGGCGCTGCTTCGACGAGAACCGCTGGAGCGGCGAGGTGCCGCCACGGCGCCGCGCCGCCGTGCTGAACCGCATGGCCGAGGGCATCCGCGCTCGTGCCGGCGAACTGGCCCGGCTGGAGGTGCGCGACTCGGGCAAGCCCCTGTCGAACGCCCTCGCCGAGGTGGAGGAGGCGGCCTTCATCTTCGAGTACTACGCGGGGTGGGTGACCAAGCTCGCCGGCGAGGTGACCCCCGTGGGCCCCGAGGCCATCAACATGATCGTGCATGAGCCGGTCGGGGTGTGCGGGCTCATCGTCCCCTGGAACTTTCCGCTGCTGATGGCCGCGCAGAAGGTCGCCCCCGCACTGGCCGCCGGGTGCACGGCGGTGCTGAAGCCGGCCGAGGACACCCCGCTGTCCGCTCTGGAACTGGCCGCCGTCGCGGCCGCGGCCGGGCTGCCCGCCGGGGCGCTGAACGTCGTCACCGGAACCGGGCCGGGCGCGGGCGCACCGCTGGTGGAGCACCCCGGCATCGACAAGATCAGCTTCACCGGCTCCCGGGAGGTCGGGGCGATGGTCGCCGCCGGCGCGGGGGCCGCGCTGAAGCGGGTCACCCTCGAACTCGGCGGCAAGTCGCCCAACGTGCTGTTCGCCGACGCGTCCTTCGACGAGGCCGTCGCGGGCACGTGCAGGGGCGTCTTCGACAACCAGGGCGAGGTGTGCTCGGCGGGCACCCGGGTGCTGATCCAGCGGGACGTCTTCGACGCCGCGCTGGCGGCCATAACGGAGCGGGCGAGCGCGATCCGCCTCGGCGACGGGCTGGACCCGCTGACCACAATGGGCCCGCTGGTCTCGGCCCGCCAGCGCGACCGGGTGAACCGCTACATCGAGATCGGCGAACGGGAGGGTGCGCGGGTCGTGTACGCCGGCACGCCGCCCATCGGAGACCGGCTCGCCGGCGGCTACTTCGTCCCCCCGGTCGTCTTCCACGCGCCGTCCCAGCGCCTGCGGATCGCGCAGGAGGAAATCTTCGGGCCGGTCATGACCGTGCTGCCCTTCGACGACGCCGAGGAGGCGATCCGCCTCGCCAACGACACGGCGTTCGGCCTGGGCGCCGCCGTTTGGACCAACGACGTGCGCCAGGGCCTTCGCGTCGCCAAGGCCGTGCGGGCGGGAGTCGTATGGCTGAACGACACGCAGGCCGCCCCCACCGAGGGGATCTGGGGCGGGTTCAAGGCGAGCGGGATCGGCCGCGAACTGGGCCGTCAGGGCCTGGAGGCGTACCTGGAGCCCAAGCAGATCTACATCAATCTCACCTGAAGGAGCAGCATGTCTGTGTTGGAGGGACGGGTCGCCCTCGTCACCGGAGGCGCCCGCGGCATCGGCAGGCACATCGCCGCGACGCTCGCGGCCGACGGCGCGACCGTGGTGGTGGCGGACCGGCGGATCGAGGGCGTGGCGGCGGGCGACGACGGGATCGCCCGCGTCCACGAGGCGGACGTCGCGGTCCGCGAGCACGTCACCGCGACCGTCCGGGCCACGGCCGAGGAGTTCGGCGGGATCGACATCCTCGTGAACAACGCCGGCATGGACATCGCCCGGCAGGACACCTGGAACCAGTCGCCCGAGGAATGGAGCCGGGTCATCGACGTCAATCTCAACGGGGCCTGGTGGTGCACGTCCGCGGCCCTGCCGTACATGATCCCGCGGGGGAACGGCCGGGTCGTCTTCATCGGCTCCAACGCCGCCAGGCTCGGCGGTTTCGGCATCGGCCACTCCCCCGCCTACTCCGCGGCGAAGGCCGCGCTGTCCGGCCTGATCGTCGCGCTGTCCTCGCAGCTGGAGCAGTTCGGCATCCGGGTCAACGCGATCTCCTCGGGGCCGACGGGCAGCACCGGAACGCCGCCCACGGACGAGGAGCGCGCCGAGCACCTGCGCCGTTTCCCGCTGGGATACGGCGGGTCCGGCCCGATCGCGGCCGCCGTACGCTATCTCGTTCACCCGTCCGGCGACTGGGTGAGCGGCACGGTCATGAACGTCAGCGGAGGAGAGCACCGGGGCATCTGACCGCCGGGCATCTGACCAGGCCGGGCTGCGGTTTTCGCCCTGCCCGGCGGGGGTACGGCTCTCACATCGATACAGCGCGGGCCACGTGGGCCCGGAACGCATCGGCGCCGGGCCGCCGTCGTGGAAAGCCAGCGCCGTGCGCCACTTCGTACGCGTCTGCCGTAACGATCGCGTTTGAGAGTAGCCATGAAAGCCGTGGTCTACGAAGGCCCTCGACAAGTCAAAGTCACCACCGTTCCGGACGCCAGGATCGAACGGCACACCGACGTGCTCGTCCGAGTCACCACCTCCAACATCTGCGGGTCCGACCTGCACATGTATGAGGGCCGCACCAGCTTCGCGCCGGGCCGGGTGTTCGGGCACGAGAACCTCGGCGAGGTCGTCGAGGTCGGAGACGCCGTCGACCAGGTCAAGGTCGGCGACATGGTGTGCCTGCCGTTCAACATCTCATGCGGCTTCTGCGCCAACTGCGAGAAGGGTCTGACGGCCTTCTGCCTGACCACCAACCCGGAACCGGGCCTGGCCGGCGCCGCGTACGGCTACGCCGACATGGGCCCGTACAACGGCGGCCAGGCCGAGTTGCTGCGCGTGCCGTACGGGGATTTCAACTGCCTGGTCCTGCCCGAGGACGCGCGGGAGAAGCAAACCGACTACGTCATGCTGGCCGACGTCTGGCCCACCGGCTGGCACGCGACCATGCTCGCCTGCGTGCAGCCGGGCGACACCGTCGTGATCTACGGCGCGGGCCCGGTCGGCCTGATGGCCGCCTACTCCGCCCTGCTCAGGAACGCGAGCGGCGTGATGGTCATCGACCACCATCCGGACCGGCTGGCCAAGGCGGAGGAGATCGGCGCGATCCCGATCGACGACTCCCGGTCCTCCCCGGTCGAGCAGGTCCTGGAGCTCACCCAGGGGGTCGGCGCCGATCGGGGCTGCGAGTGCGTGGGCTTCCAGGCGCACGACCCGGAGGGCCTGGAACGTCCCAACATGACGCTGAACAACCTGGTCAAGTCGGTGAAGTTCACCGGGAACATCGCCGTCGTCGGCCTCTTCCTCCCTCGCGACCCCGGCGGCGGGAACGACCTCTACAAGCGGGGAGAGGTGGCCATCGACTACGGGACCTTCTGGTACAAGGGCCAGACGATGAGCACCGGCCAGTGCAACGTCAAGAACTACAACCGCCAGCTGTGCGCCCTCATCCACGAGGGCGGCGCCCGGCCGTCCTGGATCGTGTCGCACGAGCTGGACCTCGACGACGCGCCCGAGGGGTACGCGCACTTCGACGCGCGGGAGGAGGGCTGGACCAAGGTGGTCCTGCACCCGAACAAGGCCGGCTGAGCACGCGGGGCCCGCCACGTGACGGGGCCCGCGTGCCCGCGCGGTCAGGGACGTACGGCCACGACGAGTTCGATCTCCACGGGCTGGTTGAACGGCAGGCTGGAGGTGCCGATGGCCGAACGGGCGTGCTGCCCCCTGGCCCCGAACAGCTCGACCATCAGATCCGAGAAGCCGTGCATGACCGTCGGCTGGTCGTGGAACCCCGGCGCGCTGTTCACGAACCCCAGGGCCTTGACGATCCGCTCGATCCGGTCGAGGTCGCCCAGGTGGTCGCGCAATGTCCGCAGCAGTTGAACCCCGGTGGCCCGGGCCGCCCTGATCGCGTCCTCCACGCTGACCTCCGCGCCCACCTGCCCGCGGTAGAGCAGGTTGCCCTCGTTGTCCTCGGGGCCGTGACCGGAGACGAACAGCAGGTCGCCGTGCCGCACGACCGGCACGAGGCCGGCACCGGGCCGGATCTTCCGGGGCAGCTCGATGCCCATCGACGCGAGCTTGCTCTCGACGACACTCACGGGAAACTCCTTTTATCTGAGACAGAACGGTCAGCGGAACGGGCGGAGAGATGACGGCGCGACCTCTTCGAGGGTCCGGCCGAGCCGGTCGTGGTCCGGCACCCGGCCCCAGGAGCGCTCGCCGGCCCGCTGGAGGCGCTCGCTGAGCCCCGCCTCGTCCACGGTGAGCACGGCGCCGTCCCGCATGACCCACGCGCCGTCGATGATCACCGACGCCAGGTCCTCCCGGGTCGCGTAGTAGACGAGGTTCCTGATGGGGTCACGGACCGGTGACATGGCGGGGGTGTCGAGCCGCCACAGGAGCAGGTCGGCCTTGGCTCCCGGCGCGATCCTGCCCAGGTCGTCGCGGCCCAGCAGCCGGGCCGCGTTGACCGTCGCGGCGTCGAGCAGGTGGGCGGCGAGCCAGGAGTCGGCACGCCGGTCGGCCACCTTGCCCAGGATCGCCGACCACCGGATCGACTCGATCATGGACTGCGGTGTGGTGTCCGTGCCGAGCGTGATGTTGACGCCGGCCCTGCGGTAAGCGGGGAGGGATTCGACCATGATGCCGCGCCGGGCGAACGTCCAGGCGTTGTAGGAGATCGAGGCCCCGGAGTCCGCGATGCGCCGCAGGTCGTCCCCGGGCAGGTTCAGCCACGAGGTGCCGGTGGTGAAGATGGCGTGACCGAGCACGACCCTGGGGCCGAGGAACCCGGCCGACTCCAGATATTCGATGGGCGTCATGCCGTGCGCCGCCATGACGTCCATCACCTCGAAGACGGCCTGGGCGGCGTGGATCGTCAGCGGCACGTCCAGTTCGTCGGACAGCCGCCGCGACTCCTTGAGCAGGTCCGGCGTGCAGGTGTTGGCCTGCCACGGGGACAGGAAGCCCCGAACGCGGTCAGCACCGCGGCCGCGCAGGTCCTCGATCAGCTGCACGGCCCGTTCCAGGCCGGCGAACCCACCGTCCTCGTCCCACTCGTACGCGACGCGGTTCCCGTCGGGGGTGTACCACCGGCCCGACTTGTACCCGTCGGCGATGTAGGCGCGCAGGCCCGCCCGGTCGCAGGCCTCGGCCACCCGCCGGCCTCGCAGCCCCTGGTGCATCACCGTCGTGGTGCCCGTACGGATGAGCTCGGACATCGAGAACTCGACGCAGGTGTCGACGCCCTCCTCGTCGATGGACGCCTCCTGCAGCAGCAGGGTCTCGACCAGGCCGGTGGAGAAGAACTGCCGCTGCCCGACGTCCTCCTGGAAGGACTTGTCCAGCGGAGCGGTCTCCAGGTGGGCGTGGGTGTTGATGAAGCCCGGCGTGACCAGCGTGTCGCCGGCGTCCACCCACTCGTCGGCCGGTCCCCCGTAGTCGCGGCCGGCGAAGACGACGCGGTCGCCGTCCACGACGACGGTGCCGTTCTCCAGCAGGCGGTGCTCCCCGTCCTGGAAGGCCACCACGTAGCGGGCATCAATACGCAGGATCGGCATGTGCCCGTCCCCTCACTCGGCCGAAGCGGCCGGAGCGGCCGGGGCCTCCGGAGCTGCCGGAGCGGTCCAGGCGTCGAAGATGTCGCTAAGCGTGGCGATCCACAGCCCCGGCAACGAGGTCGCGTACTCCAGGAAGCGGTCGAGCATCATCATGTGGTGCGGCCGCCCGATCGACTGCGGGTGCAGCACGAGGGTCATCACGCCCGGCCGCACGTACTTCAGCCCGTAGTCGAGCGAGTCGGTCCACCGCCGCAGGACCACGTCGGTGTCGGACAGGCCCATCGAGTATCCGCCGACGTACTCGAAGGCCACCCAGTCCTCCAGGAACCAGGAGGTCGGGAACTCCAGCACGCGATACGGCCGGCCGAAGACGGTTGCCCCGTGCAGGTTGATCTCCTTGATCTCCCTCGGGTGGTACGGCTCGAAGTCGCGGCCCGACAGGCTGCTGTGCCAGTCGAACCCGAAGTCCTCGAGGATGGTGAACGTGTTGTGGGTCATCGTCCCCGAGGGCGCCCGGTAGCCCCTGGGCCGCGTACCGAGCACGTCGAGGTGCTGCTGGATCTGGTGCTCCATGAGCTTGCGCTCGACGGGCTCGGGCATGTCGGTGAGGTTCTCGTGATAGACGCCGTGGGCGCAGATCTCGTGCCCGCCGGCGAGGACGGCCTTGCAGCGCTCGGGCCAGGTCATGATCGAGTGCCCGGGGATGCCCCAGGTGGTCGGGATCTGGTAGCGGTCGAAGATGTCGAGCAGCCGCGGCACGCCCACCTCGGCCCCGAACTCGCCCCGGGCCAGGATGGCGGGGTCGTTCTTGCCCTTGGCCAGCCACGCCGCCTGCGCGTCGAAGTCGACGGTGACGGCGAGGGCGAAGTGCTTGTCATGCGGAAGGGGCATCGTTGTCTCCCTTTGCGAGTGGGGTTGAGATGGGCCGGTGATCGGCGGAGGGGAGCGGACCGTACTGTTGGGGAGGAAAGCCGCGGCCCGCGGAGGCGCCCGGCGCGAGCAGGAAAGGACAGGCGCGTGCTCACCGTCTGCGTAGCTCCGGCGGACCCGCCGTTGATCGTCGACTCGGTTCTCGCCGCGGCGCGAGGTCGTCGCCGATCCCCGCAGGGCGGAGGCGCTGGTCTGGACCGACTCGCGGCCCGAGGGCGTGCGGGAGTACCTGACGCCGAGCGTGCGCTGGGTGCAGCTGCCCTCCGCCGGAGTCGAGCGCTGGACGCGAGAGGGGCTCGTCGACGCGACGCGCGTGTGGTGCTCGGCGGCGGGCGCCTACGCCCCGCAGGTCGCCGAGCACGCCCTCGCCCTGCTGCTGGCCGGGGTGCACCGGCTGCCCGCCGCCGCCCGGCGCCGTACGTGGCGGCGGGAGCAGATCGGCACGCTGCGCGGGAGCACGGTGGCCGTCGTCGGCGCGGGCGGGATCGGCCGGGCGGTCATCCCCGTGCTGCGCGCGCTCGGCGCGGGCGTTCTCGCGGTCAACCGCTCCGGCGAGCCCGTCGAGGGTGCGGCGGAGACCGTGCCGTTCGAGCGTCTGGCCGCCGTCTGGCCGCGGGCCGACCACGCCATCCTGGCCGCGCCCGCCACGCCGGAGACGTACCGGATGGTCGGGCGGGAGGAACTGCGCGCGCTGGGCCCGCACGCGTGGCTGGTCAACGTGGCCCGGGGCGAGCTCGTCGACACCGACGCCCTGCTCGCCGCGCTGCGCGCCGGCGAGATCGGCGGCGCCGCCCTCGACGTCACCGACCCCGAGCCGCTGCCGGACGGGCACGGCCTGTGGGCCGAGCCGAACGTGCTGATCACCTCGCACAGCGCCAACCCGCAGACCCGCCTCACCGAGAGCCTCGCCGAACGGGTGCGCGAGAACGTCGCCCGATACCTGCGTGGGGAGCCGCTGCTGGGCCGGATCGACCCGGTCAGGGGCTACTGAGCCGGCTGCCGGACGGGTCACTTGGGCGCGACGGTGGCCAGGCCGGCGGGCTGCGCGGCCATCGCGCCGCCGTCGACGAGCAGTTCGGCCCCGGTGATGAAGGACGCCGCCGGCGAGGCGAGGAACAACGCGAGGTCGGCCACCTCCTCGGCCCTGCCGATCCGGCCGAGCGGCCGTACGGCGCCCCAGCGCCGGACGGCGTCCTCCGCGTCGCCGGACAGCTCGGCCTCGGCCCGCAGCGCGGGCGTGTCGATCGCCCCAGGAAGCAGCGAGTTGACCCGGATCCCGTGGGGCGCGGCCTCCAGGGCGAGCGCCCGCATCAGGCCGCCGATGCCGGCCTTGGCCGCGGCGTACGCGCTGGTCTCCGCCATCGTCCGGTAGCCGTGCGGCGACCCGGTGAACAGGATGACCCCGGATCGCCGGGGGCGCATGGCGAGGAAGGCCCTGCGGGCGACCAGGAACGCGCCGGTCAGGTCGATGTCGAGCACCCTGCGCCACTCGTCGGGCTCAGTGGTGGAGACGGGCTTGATCCAGCCGATGCCCGCGTTGCAGTAGGCCACGTCGATCCCGCCGTCCTCGGCCAGGACCACGCCGAGGGCGTGCTCCACGTCCGCGTCGCCGGTCACGTCGCAGCGCAGGAAGCGGGCCCGCCCGCCCCCGGACACGATGTCCGCCGCCACCGCCTCGCCCCGGCCGGCGTCGACGTCGAGCACCCAGACGGAGGCGCCCGCGGCGGCGAAGGCCGTCGCGCTCGCGGCGCCGATGCCGCTGGCGGCACCCGTGATCACGACGGTCTGCCCGGTGAAGTCGTGCGTGATGGTCATGGAACGCTCCTACTTCCCGCCGTTGATCGTCGCCTCGTCCACCGCGGCGGCGGACAGGTTCCACTTCGCCAGGATCTTCTGGTAGGTCCCGGTCTTGATCAGCTCGTTCAGCCCGGCCTGGACGGCCTTGCCGAGCTGTTCGTCGTCCTTGCCGAAGACCACGCCGTACGGCGCGCGGTCGAACGGCTCGCCCGCCGTGGGTGCCCACACGCCGGGTTCCACCTTCATCTGGTACGCCTGCGGTTCCAGGCCGGTCAGGTTGGCGACGGCCCTGCCCTGCTTGACCTGGATGAGCTGCTCGGCGGCGGACACCGCGCCGAGAGACTTGATGGGCTGCTTGCCGGCGCAGTGCTCGGCCGACAGCCTCTCGATGACGCTGAAGTAGCTGGTGCCGTTCGCCGCGACCACCGTCTTGCCGCACAGGTCGGCGACGCTCCTGAAGGAGGACGCCTGCGCGGCCGTCGTGATGAACTGGTCGCCGGTGATGAAGTAGTCGACGAAACTCACCGACCCCTGGCGCTCCTTCAGGTCCTTCACCGCCGACATCACGATGTCGGTGCGCTTGGTCTGCACGGAGGGGATGAGCTGGGTGAAGTCGTTGACGACGGAGGTCTTGATCTGCACGCCCAGCACCTCGCCCAGGGCCTGGACGAGGTCGATGTCCACGCCCATCAGCGGGCCACCCGAGGCCTCGGTGTACTCCATTGGGGCGTTCGGCGACTGCACGGTGTTGGTGAGGTATCCGCGATCCCTGATCTCCTGGGGCAGCATCGCGTGGATCTCGGGGTTCGCCGTGCCGGCGGGCACGCTCTGGGTGGGCGCGGCCGCCGTGGTCGTTCCGGTGGCCTCCGGGCTCCCGCAGCCCGCGGTGAGGGCGAGCGCCGCCCCCGCGAGCAGGCCGGCGATCGTCTTGTTGCTCATGTCGGGAACTCCATCTCTGGCTGGGGGTTGTGGGGAGCCGAAGTCATCGGAAGACGCTGGAGACGAAGGCGCGGGTCCGCTCGTGCCGGGGCCGGGCGAGCACCTCGCCGGGCGGCCCCGCCTCGACGATCACGCCGTCCTCCATGAAGAGCACCTGGCTGGCGACCTCGCGGGCGAAGCGCAGCTCGTGGGTGACGACCAGCATGGTCATCCCCTGCTCGGCCACGGCGCGCATGACGCCGAGAACCTCGCCCACGAGCTCGGGGTCCAGGGCCGAGGTGGGCTCGTCGAACAGCAGCACCTTCGGCTCCATCGCCAGGGCCCTGGCGATCGCCACCCGCTGCTGCTGGCCGCCCGACAGATGGCGGGCGTAGGAGTCTCGCTTGTCGGCCAGGCCGACCCGCTCCAGCGCGCCGACCGCCAGCTCGCGGGCCTCCGCCTTGCCGAGACCGCGTAGCCTCCTGGGCGCGAGGGCGATGTTCTCGGCCGCCGTGAGGTGGGGGAACAGGTTGAACCGCTGGAACACCATGCCGACGTCGCGGCGCTGCCGTTCGATGTCACGCTCGCGGCGTTCGACGAGCCGCCCGCCCCGGTCCTCGTAGCCGATCAGCTCGCCGTCGACCGTGATCCGCCCGGCGTCGGGCTTCTCCAGGTGGTTCACGCAGCGGAGCAGGGTGCTCTTGCCCGATCCGCTGCGCCCGATCAGGCACACCACCTCGGACCGCTCGCAGGAGGCGCTGACGCCGCGCAGGACCCGCAGGCCGCCGAACGACTTGTGGACGTTCTCGATCCGCACCATCGCGCTCATCGCGCACCCCTCCTCAGCCTGGCCAGCGCCGCGGTGACGATCTGGTCCGCCGCGCTGCGGCGCCGTACGGCCGAACGGTGGAAGCGGCGTTCCAGGTAGTACTGGCCGACGCTGGTGACGGACGTGGCGACCAGGTACCAGAAGGCGGCCACGATCAGCAGTTCCATGACCTTGCCGTTGACGTAGTAGATCTGCTGGGCGTTGGTCAGGATCTCGGTGTAGGAGATGGTGGCGGCCAGCGAGGAGGTCTTCAGCATGCCGATCGCCTCGTTCCCGATGGGCGGGATGATCGCCGGCATCGCCTGCGGGAGCACCACCTTGGCCAGTGCCGTCCTCCGGGACAGGCCCAGGGCCGACGCCGCCTCCGTCTGACCGGCGTCCACCGAGAGGATGCCGCCCCTGATCACCTCGGTCAGGTAGGCGCCCTCGTTGATCCCCAGGCCGAGCAGTGCCGCGACGAACGGCGTGACAACGTTGATCGTCTGGGCCTGGAACAGGCCAGGGACGCCCAGGGTCGGGAAGATCAGGCTGAGGTTGAACCACATCATCAGCTGCAGCAGAACCGGCGTGCCCCGGAACAGCCACACGTACAGCCAGGCGATGGTGGACACCACGGGGTTCGCCGACAGGCGCATCACCGCGAAGCAGGTGCCGAGCGCGATGCCGATCAGCATGGCGAGCACCGAGATCAGGATCGTCTGCGCGAAGCCCGACAGGATCTTCTGCGCGGTGAGGAACCCCCGGACCACGCCCCAGTCGATCTGACCCCGGGCGAACGACAGGACGAGGAAGCCCAGGACGACCAGGACGAGCGCGCCGGTCACCCATCGCATCGGATGGGAGCGCGCGTGCAGCCGGTCCTCCGGGGGGATCTCGGCCGGAGAATCGAGATGGACGACCGGAGCGGAGGACGTTGACGATCCCATCTCCTATCACCTTCTTCTTCGTGCGATCGGTGGGCGGGAGCCCGTGGCGCCTCAGAGCGTGAGCTCGAT
Organism: Microbispora sp. GKU 823; assembly: GCF_002027145.1. Classification (NCBI taxonomy): domain Bacteria; kingdom Bacillati; phylum Actinomycetota; class Actinomycetes; order Streptosporangiales; family Streptosporangiaceae; genus Microbispora; species Microbispora sp. GKU 823. The sequence continues at coordinate 48,385 of NZ_MWJN01000058.1, forward strand.
CAGGCGTTTGACGACCTCGGCGCCGCGGTCGGTCGCGGCGCGCTCGGCCTCCTCGATAAGCCGGTTGACGTGCGCGAGCATCGTCCGCTCGGCCTCGTCGGGGTCGCCGGCGCGGATGGCCGCCAGGACGTCGGTGTGCTCGGGGGCGGACTGGGCGAAGGTCCCGTGACCGCCGGTGATGACGTCCAGCACCAACTCCAGGGGCTCCAGCGACTCGTCGAGCACGACGTCGCCGATCGCCTGGAGCAGGCGGTTGCGGGAGATGTGGAAGATCTCCCGGTGGAAGCGCATACCGCACAGACGGGCGTCGCCGCCGACGTCGAGCGCCTCGCGGTGGCCGTTCACCAGCTCTTCGAGCCGTTCGATGTCGTCGGGGGTGGCCCGCGTCGCGGCCCATCGGGCGGCCTCGCGCTCCACGCCGCGCCGCGCGTACAGCAGGTCGAGCAGCTGACGCGCGTTCTGGATGTCCAGCGCCTGGTGCAGTCCCTTCGCCTGGCGCCGGGTGCGCCGGGTGAACTGCGCCAGGCGACGGCCCGCGTCCGTGACCGTGCGGCCCTTGCGTCCCGAGGAGACGGTCAGCCCCAGTTCGTCCAGCCGAGCCAGCAGCCGGGACGTGCTGGCCTCGCTGAGCGCGATGCCGCTGTCGCCCAGGCGGCGCGTCGCGATGCGCGCCCCGACGGGGTCGGCCGACTCGGCGACGATGTCGAGCAGCAGCAGCTCCTGGTGGGACAGGTGAGAGGAGATCGGATTGGGGACGTCGCTCACTGGTCAGGGATCCATTCGAACGGGCTCGGCGGGCCGGGGGCGCGATCGCTAGGGACTCGCGATATGCAAAACGTTAATCGCCAAGCTGACATGTACGTCAAATATGACTGATAACCCTCGCCATTCGCGGAGCTATGCGGTTACATGAGGAAGAGTCCACCGGTGTGAGATGACCTGTCTAGATACATCCTGTTAAGAATTGGTAACGTCCATCAAATTTGAGGGACATCGATCGAATGCCGGAAGGCCGGAGGCGGTTTGCGTTGATCAGAGGGTCGCCGCGAAGATCACCGGATGACCTCCCCCAGCCCGGCACGACGGCGGTTCGCGCTCTTCGCGCTCGCCGCCGCCGTCGTCTGCGTCTCCTTCCCGCTGGCCGAATCGGTTCTGTGGACCGCTGACGGAAGTGTCTTGACGAAGCTCCTCGTCATGGTCGACCGGGCGGTGGAGCCGGTCGCGATCCTCGTGCTGGCGCTGCCGCTGGGAGTGCTGATCGACCGGTCGCGACGCCGGTCCGTCCTGGTGAGGTCGGCGCTGCTGGGAGCGGCGGCCCTCACGTCCGTCGCGGCGGCCGGTGCTCTCGGGGCACCCACCTGGCCACTTCTCCTCGCGGTGATGCCGGCGAGCGGCGTCCTGGCTATGGTGACAGGGCTCGCCCAGGACGCGTATCTGCCGTCCGTGGTACGGCGTGCGCGCCTGCTTCCGGCGAATGCCCTGCTGACCCTTCTGCCGCAGATCGTCGTCGTGCCGATGATGCTGACGGGGACCATCTGGCAGGGTTCCGCGTTCCTGTTCGCCGTCGGCCTGGCGCTGGCCGTGGCTGCGGCGCTGTTTCGGGGCGTCTCCGCCGTCGAGAGGCAGCCGCCGCCCGGGGCGGGGCTGTGCCGGGAGGCCGCGGAGGGAATCCGCTTCACGATCCGGCATCCGGTGGTGCGGGCAATCGCCCTCTACCTGGTGCTGTCGGCCCTGTTCGCCGAGATCGCCGACGCGGCGGCGGGCGGGGCGTGGGAGACGGCGTTCCACGCCCTGAGCGGGGCGAACAGCGGGTTCGCCCGGTGGATGATGAGCGCGCCGGCGTACATCCCGTCCGTCCTCGGGGCGCTGCTGGCCGTGCTGCTGCATCGGAGGCTCGGGGCCTTCCGCCTGGCCTGGTGGGCGCTGCTCGCGAGCGGGCCGTTCACCCTGCTGCTCGCCCTGTCCGGCACCGGGCCGGGGTGGATCTGGTACGTCCTCGGGGCCGCCGTCCCGGCCACCGGGACGGCGATCGCCGCCGTCTCCCTGCTCAGCCACCGGCAGGTCGTCACGCCTCACCGGCTGCTCGGCCGGACTGGCGCCCTGCTGGTCGTCCTCACCACTCTGGCCGACGGCGTGGGGAGCCTCCTGGAGGAGCCCGCGGATCGGCTGGCCGAACTGGGCGGCGTCGCGCCCGCGACGCTCGCCACCGTCGCCGCGCTCGCGGCCGCAGTCCCGCTGGTGCGGGCCCGGCGGTCCGCGGCCGACCACGATGCCGGACCCAGTCAGAGTGGCCTGCCGGACCACGGCGACGGGACGAGCCTGAACGACGCCGCGGACCGGCCCTCCGCCGCGGGCGCCCGCGCCGCCCGGCGGGCCGGGCCACCGCTGGCGGTGCTCGCGCTGCTGGCCGCGCTGCCGGCCGCCGACCTCGCGCACGGTCGCATCACCACCCTCGGTGAGTGCGCGCCCCGGTACGACGAGGCGGCGAGAGTGCCCACCGGCGAAAGGGCCTTCATCTGCGGGGCGCGCTCGAGCGGGCGTTTCGCGGCCATATCCGACCGGGACCTGCTGGCGTACGGGCGGGCGATGTGCGAGGTCTACCCGGGCCCTCACGCCGACGAGAGGTTGATCACCCCCATCTGTCCCCCGGCCGCGGCGAAGGCCCAGGCGGAGATCAACGCCGAGGAGGCCGAGTATCAGGCGCGGGAGGCCGCCAACCAGAAGGTGTGCGACCACTCCCGGCACCACCCCTTGATCAAGCCCGTACGCGTCGTCCGTGAGCGGATGCGGACCGACTACGGCGTCATGGAGTCCTTCGAGTACGGCGAGAGCCTGCCGGAGGACCCTTTCGACGACGGCCTGCTGGACAGGGCCCAGGACGACGACCTGGTCGCCGCCGCCCCCGGACACCTGATCATCCTCAGCCACTCCGACTACGACATCTGTGTGACCGCCGAGACCTACCGCACGAGGCCGCCGGTAGAGGTGAAGGGGTGGCATCAGGTAGTCGAGGTCGGCTACCGGAGCCTCACCGGGCACATCGAGCTGATGGACCCGATGGCCGGAGAGGGCCTGCCGAATCTGGCGTTCCGTGGCAAGGGCCACTATCGGATCCGCGTCCACTACCGGCAGCCGGACTGGGAGGCGATGACGCCCCAGCACCTGCTGATCATGGTCTTCCCCGGCGAGGGCGACCGCGTGGTGGAGCACCGCCGCCCGCGGCGCACCACCGGCGCGTCCGCGGGCGGCGCCTGAACGGCAGGCTGGGCGATTCGGGCCTTCAGCGGTTTCGCACCCCGCGAGAGTCAGCGGCTGCGGCGGGCGCAGTGCAGGAGCACGGCGGCGAGGACCAGCGCCAGCAGCAGGAAGGCGGCGGACGAGAGCAGGCCGACGGCGGCCGGGTCCAGTCTGCCGTCCAGCGCACCGGCGAGGAAGTAGCCGCCGGAGCCGCCGGCGACGGAGGCGGACCCGAAGTAGGAAAACGCCTCGGCCCTGCGGCGCAGGCCCATGCGTCCCTCGATCTCGGTCGCCATCAGGCCGTTGAGCGGCACCATGAACAGCCCGGCGGCGAACAGCCCCGCGGCGTACCCGAGAGGGCCGCCGGCGAGCCCGGGCGGCACGGCCAGCGCGGCGGAGGCGAGCAGCATGGCCAGCGTGACCGGAAGGGCGCGGTGGCGGGCCGGCGGCCAGGCGCTCACCACGATCCCGCCCAGGCAGGCCCCGGCGGGCAGGGCCGCGGTGAACCAGCCGGAGGCGCCCGAGCCGAGGCCGTACTGCGCCATGCGCTGCGGGACGTTGGCCATCAGCAGCCCGTACGCCAGACCGACCCACAGCACCAGGGCCGAGACGAGCTGTGTGTCGCGCGGCGGGAGCAGGCCGTCCGGGCGCCGGGGCGCCGGCGGCAGCGGCGGGACGGCCCGCATGAGCCAGGCGCCCAGCAGCGACAGGGCCGCCATCCCGGCGAGCGCGGCGACCGCCCCGCCCGCCACCACGAGCACGCTCACCAGGATCGGGCCCACCACCGAGCACAACTCGACGAGCAGGGACTCGGCGAAGTGGGCGCGGCGGAGCTGCACGGCGGGAACCGTCACCACGAGCAGTGCCCGCATGCCGCCCCACATCCCCGCCGTCGCGAGCCCGAGGCCGGCGGACAGGACGTACAACACCAAGACCGGCGCCCCCACCTCGGCGGCCACGACCAGGCCCATGGTGACCAGGCCGGACAGGGCCACGGTCACCCTCATGGCGCGGCGCAGTTCCAGGCGGTCGAGTAGTCGGCCGAAGAGCGGGCCGGGCGGCCCCGAGCACAGGCTGAGCACCCCGGCCAGCAGCGCGCCCTCCGCCAGCGAGCCGTTGACCCGCTCGCCCACGAGCATCAGCACCAGCCCCGCCATGGAGGTGGGCAGCCGGGCCAACAGGGAACCGAGGAGCCAGTGCCGCCAGGGACGGTGTGTCAGCAGCCCGACGGGGCCCGGGTGGACATCCGGCGCCGACGGAGGATTGTCTGTTCGCATTTTCATCGTTTCTTGCGGAGTTGATCGTGGAAATTTGCCGCTTCGCTCCCGTGCGCACGCGTTCATGCCTGTAGAGGGGCTGTGCCAGACTGTCCGGGGCGGGAGGCTTGTCGCGGGCGGGTGACGGGAACGGGAAGCGGATCCTTGACGCAGCGATACGAACTTGACGGGCAGGACCAGGCGATCATCGACCTGCTGCGGGAGGACGGCCGGGCTCCGCTGGCGCGCATCGGAGAGCAGGTCGGCCTGTCCGCCGACGCGGTCCGGGCCCGCATGGCACGGCTGGCCGGCGACGGCGTCCTGCGGGTGATCGGCCTGGTGGACCCGGCCATCCTCGGCTACGACGTGCTCGGCACCGTCGGCCTGCGCTATCGCGGCCCCGTCGAGCGGCTGCGCGCCGCGCTCAACGCCCACCCTCAGGTCACCTTCGCCGCGCAGACGGTCGGCGCGTATGACGTGATGTGCGAGGTCGGCGCCCGCGACGACGCCGATCTCGCCGACATCGTGCAGCGCATCGCCGGCACGATCGAGGGGGTGCGGGACTACGAGGTCTGGCGTCAGCTCGACGTGGCCAAGTGGGAAAGCCAGGGCAGGCCGCGGCGGTCCGGCCCGCCGGCGCCGCGGCGGCCGGACCTCGACGATCTCGACGTGGCGCTGCTGCGCCTGCTCGTCGACAACCCGAGGGCCAGTTACCGCGAGCTGGAGGCCGAACTCGGCGTCCCCTACTGGGCGGTGCGCAAGCGGGCCCAGGCGCTGTTCCGCGACGGCACGATCCAGGCGACGGCGATGGTGGACCGGGTGTCCACCGATCCCGTCACCATGGCCTCCGTCGGGATCACCCTGGGCGGCTCCCCCGACGCCGCCCTGGACGCCCTGGTCGCGCTGCCCGAACTGCCCATCGTCACGCTGACGGCGGGCCGCTTCCACGTCGTGGCCGAGGCGGCCTGCGGCTCCGCGAGGGACCTCGCCGCGCTGATGCGCCGCATCCTGGCCACGGACGGCGTGCGCGACCTGACCGTGCTGACCTACGCGCGCGTCCTGGTGCTGCCCCGCCCGTGGCGGTTCGAGACGGCCACCGGCTGACGTGCCCACCCGGCGCGGCCCGATGGCAGTCCCGCTCACCGTGCCCGCGCCGGGGGTGCGGCCGGAGTGAGCGCCAGGACGCCGGCGAGCATCGCGGCGGAGACGCAGGCGCCGGCCAGGAACACGCCGGCGGGCCCGGACGCGTCGAGCAGCACTCCGAACACCACCGGCAGGACCAGCATGCCGGCGCCGTTGAGGTAGTTCGTCGCGGCCAGCCGCAGGCCGGTGCCGCCGGCGGTGTCCTCCGCGGTCGCCAGCAGGTTGGTCGCCCCGATGCCGGTGGCCCCGGCCAGCCCGTGCAGCACCGCGCCCGCCGCGACCCCGGCGAACGCGTTCCCTGCCAGCCCCACCGCGGCCAGCCCGGCCACCGCGCACGCACCGGACACCGCCACCGCGCCGCGCAGCCCCCACGCGGGCGACCACCCGGCCGAAAAAAGGGTCCCGCGGCGACCGAGGTCAGGTCGCGGCACAGCAGCAGCGTCAGCACCAGGCCCGGCAGGCGCTCGGCGGGTACGTCGAGCGCGATCGGATAGAAGGAGTTGCCGCCGCAGGAGAGGTCAAATCTTGCCTCACACACAAAGATCTCGATGACGCCCTACAGAAGGGCAGAGCGTTTAA
>NZ_MWJN01000059.1:0-54406 GCF_002027145.1 Microbispora sp. GKU 823
CCGGCCATCTGCACCAGGTGGCCCATCGTGGACTCACCCGAGTACGCCTGCCAGTTGGTGTTCGTCACGAAGCTGACCGCGGTGTTCCAGGCGACGTGGTCCGTCACTCCGGGAAAGCCGAGGCTCAGCAGTAGTTTGTCCTGCAGGCGCTGGAAGGCGTAGAGGAACAGGATCGAGACGGCCGAGAAGGCGAGCACGCCGCGGGCGTAGACGTTCCACCGCTGCTCGGCGTCCGGCCGGACACCGACGAGACGGTAGATCACTCGCTCGACGGCCAGGTGCCGCGTGCCGCTGTAAACGCGGTACATGTAGTCGCCGAGCGGCCTGTGCGTCAGCACCAGGGCGACGACGAGGGATCCGATGAACACGATCCCGGCCGTGGTCGGCGACATCAGAAACGCTCCGGGAACAGCAGGGCCGCGATCATGAAGATCACCAGGACGGCGGCCACGACCAGACCCACGGCGTTGACAGCGCTCACAGGCGCTCCACCGCCTTCACCACCAGCCCGCAGATCGCGAATATCGCGACCGTCAGGACGACGAAGATGACGTCAGCCATCTCACTTCCTCAAATCCGGATGCTTGCCTGACCGCCGGACAGACGGCCATGAATCAGCAAAGCGCCGGATTCAAGAAGTGTTGATGTTCCTGATGCCTCCCATACGACGGGTGCCGGAACATTTACGCCGTCTCTACGCGGCCGTTCGGGGACCAAGAGGGGTCGTGCTGTCCCGAAGACACGACCCGGCTGGCGGCGATCCATCAACGCCGCGTCAGCTTTCCGCGGCCCGGCGTCGAGATTCCGTAGCGATGGCGTTCCCGCTGGTCGCGCGGGTTCTAACGTCGCCTTCGTAGAAGTCCTCTGGAAGGCATGACATGCTCGAAGATCCGTTATATGTGCCGGTTCGCCGCAGTACGTTCTCCCTGGCGCTGCGCCTGTTCCGGACGGCCGCGGGCAAGCGGACGGCGGTGGCCTTCACCTCGCCGCTCCGGCTGAAGAAGGTGCTGGGCGGCGACCAGGACTGGATCCGTCTGAGCGAGCCCGCGCTGCGGAGCATGATCAATGATCTCAGCGGAATCGGCATCGTGATCGACCCCGCCGGCACGACGAGCCGGCCGATCTCCAGGACCGCGTGATGTGCATCCTCCAGCAGAACCTCACCGACCAGGATGACCGGTTCGGGCAGCCGCCGACGGCCGGGAACCCGCTCTCCGGCGAAGAACGGGGATCCCGGCGCTCACCTGCGCGTTCCCCGAGCGGGAAGCTTATGGCGCCGCTATGACGTCGTGCAGGGGTGCAGTTTGGGATTGTTATGACGCCATCATGATGTCATGATGGCGTCATGGATCTAGCGCCTTATGTCGATCACCTCCGGCGCGAACTCGCGATGGTCGCCGGGGCCGGCGGCGAGGAAGCCCGTGCTCTGGCCGAGCGCCTCGCCGCGACGCTCGAATCGGCCACCCGGCTCGCGCTGCTGGAGGCTCTGTCCGCCGCAGCGGACGAGATCACCCAGGACCTCGCACCCGGCTCGGTCGAGGTGCGCCTACGCGGGCGCGATCCCGGTTTCGTCGTGACGCCACCACCCCAGAGCGCCCGCTCGTACGAGGGGGAGGGGGAGATCGGGCAGGTCGAGAGACCGCCCGCCCCGCCACCACCGCCGGACGCCGACGAGGGCGGGACGTCCCGGATCTCGTTGCGGATCCCCGAGCACCTCAAGCCGCGTATCGAGGAGGCGGCCACACGCGAGGGGTTGTCGGTCAACGCCTGGCTGGTCCGCGCCGTCGCCGCCGCGCTCGACTCCGGCAACGCGGCCCGCCGTTCCGGGCGGCGGCCGGCGCAGCAGACCGGCAACCGCTACAGCGGTTGGGTGCGCTGATGGCCGGCGACAAGAAAGCCGGAGTGTGGACCTTCGAGACGGCACGCCCCATCCTCGCCGTCCTCGACATGGCGACCGCCACCGTCCGGATCAACGCGAGCGACCGCACCGACACCGTCGTCGAAGTCCGCCCGAGCGACGAATTCAACGACGCCGACGTCGAGGCCGCCCGGCACACCCAGGTGGACTACGCCGATGGCAGGCTCCTCGTGCGGGCCGACAAGGAGCACGCGGGCTCCGCCTCCGGCTGGGGCCTTTCGCTCGGCAAGCTCGTCGAATCGCCCACGAACTGGGCGCGTTCGCTGCTGCTCGGCCCGGGCTCGGCCGACGTGACGATCGACCTGCCGGCCGGCTCCCGCCTCGACGCCAAGACGGCGGGGACCGTCCTGTGCCGGGGACCGCTCGGCGAGGTGACGCTCACCACCTCCTATGGCGACATCCGGATCGAACAGGCCGGTCGGCTACGGGTGAAGAGCACCCACGGCGAGATCTCGGTCAGCCGCGCGTCCGGGCATGCCGAGGTCACCACGACCCACGGCGGCATCCACATAGGCGAGGTCGACGGCACCGCCGCGGTCAAGACCTCCCACGGCGCCGTCCGCATCCGCGAGGTGACCGGCGAACTGCGGCTGAACAGCGCCCACGGCGACATCACCGTCGACCGCGCCCTGGCCGGCGTCGCCGCCAAGACCGCGTACGCCAGCGTGCGGATCGGCGAGGTGGTGTCCGGCTCGGTCGTCATGGAGACGACGGGCGGCGGCCTGGATCTCGGGATCCGGGAGGGCACCGCCGCCTGGCTGGACGTGAGCTCCACGTACGGCACCGTGGACGTCTCCCTCGACCCCAGCGACGCCCCCGGCCAGACGGACCGGATCGTCGAGGTGCGGACCCACACCACCTATGGCGACGTCGTCATCCACCGTTCCTGACAACCGAGGAGAATCCCATGCCAGACGCGATCGTGGCCGAGGGCTTGGTCAAGAAATACGGCGACGTGGCCGCCCTCGACGGAATGGAGCTGACCGTCCCCGAGGGAACGGTGTTCGGGCTGCTCGGCCCGAACGGCGCCGGCAAGACCACCACGGTGCGAATCCTCACCACGCTGCTCAAGCCGGACGCCGGTCGCGCCACGGTGGCCGGGTTCGACGTCGTCCGTGACGCCCACCGGCTGCGTGCGCACATCGGCGCCTCCGGCCAGTACGCCGCCGTGGACGACCACCTCACCGGCGCGGAGAACCTGGAGATGGTCGGCCGCCTCTACCACCTGGGCACCAGGAGCAGCAGGCAGCGCGCCCGCGAGCTGCTGGACCGCTTCGACCTGGCCGACGCCGCCGACCGGCCGGTGCGAGGCTACTCGGGCGGCATGCGACGCCGGCTCGACCTGGCCGGCGCGCTGGTCGCCAACCCGCCCGTGCTGTTCCTCGACGAGCCCACCACCGGCCTGGACCCCCGGGCCAGGATCGGGCTGTGGGATGTCATCGCCGAGCTCGTCGCGGGCGGCACGACGGTGCTGCTCACCACCCAGTACCTGGAGGAGGCCGACCGGCTCGCCGACCGCATCGCGGTGGTCGACCACGGGCGCGTGATCGCGCTCGGCACGGCCGACGAGCTGAAGGACCAGGTCGGCGGCGACCGGATTCAACTGTCGGTGACCAGCACGGCGAACCTGGAGAGCGCCGCCAGGACGCTGGCGCCGCTGGCCGTCGGGGACATGCAGATCGACGCCGCCGCCTTGCAGGTGACGATTCCGGTGGCCGGCGGCGCGGCCACGCTGACCGAGGCGCTCGGCCACCTGGCCGCCGAGCGGATCACCGTACGCGATGCCGCCTGCGCAGGCCGACTCTGGACGACGTGTTCCTGAGCCTCACGGGACACCAGGCCGACGAGAACATCAAGGAGACCGTCCGATGAACACCCTGCGGCTGGCCGTCGCCGACGGCGTGACGATCACCAAGCGCAACGCCCTGAAGATCCGGCGAGCCCCCGACCTGCTGGGCGGCGTGGTCATGCTCCCGATCGTGTTCGTGCTGCTGTTCACCTACGTCTTCGGCAGCATGATCAGCCTGCCCGGCATGTCGTACGGGGAGTACCTGCTGCCCGGGATCTTCGTCATGACGATCGTCACCAGCGCCCAGATCACCGGCTACACACTGACCCAGGACCTGCAGAGGGGCATCTTCGACCGGTTCCGTACCCTGCCGATGTCGCCCTCGGCGGTGCTGACCGGCCAGACCGTCAGCGACGTGATCATGAACTTCACCAGCATCGCCACCATGGCGATCGTCGGACTGCTCGTCGGATGGCGCATCCACAGCTCGCCCTTCGAGGCCGCCCTCGGGTTCCTGATGCTGCTGCTGTTCGCGTACGCCTTCTCCTGGGTGACGGCCACGGTCGCGCTGGCCCTGCGCACGCCCGAGGTCTTCAACAACATCGCCACCATCCTGTCGTTCCCGCTGGTCTTCCTGTCCAACGCCTTCGTCGACAGCACGCGGCTGCCGGGGCCGCTGAAGCCGATCGCCGAATGGAACCCGGTCTCCACACTCGTCCAGGCCGCCCGCGAACTGTTCGGCAACACCAGCCCGGCCCTCCCGGTGCCCGGCGCCTGGCCGCTGCGGCATGCGGTGCCGGTGTCGCTGCTGTGGTCGGTCCTGCTCCTGGTCGTGTTCGTGCCGCTGGCCACGCGGCTGTACAAGAGAGCCGTCAGTCGATGAGCCACGCGATGGGACACGTCCCCGACCGGGAGCGTGACAGGGCGGTGGAGCTGGTCCAGCAGGCGTACGCGGACGGCCGGCTCGGCCCCGCCGAGCTGGAGCAGCGGCTCGAACTGGCGCTCACCGCCGTCTCCTCCCACGAGCTGGAGCCGGTCGTCGCCGACCTGCCGGACGAAGCGGTCCGCATCGCCGCCACTGGCGGGCGCATCACGCGGACGGGCGACTGGCACGTCCCGCGCCGGCTGCGCATCGACTCCGAGTACGGCAGAGTACGGCTCGACCTGTCCCAGGCCCACATCCCGTATACGCGAATCGACATCGAGCTGTGGCTCGCGTACGGCGGCGCCACGATCACCCTGCCCCCCGGCGCGAGCGCGAACGCCGACGGGGTGCGCATCGGCTGGGGCAAGATGACCTGCAAGGCGGCGGGCCGCCAATATCCCGGCAAGCTGCACGTCCAGATCACCGGTGAGCTCCCTTACGGCCGCCTCACCATCCGCACCGCGCGGAGATGACTCGGCAGGCCCCGCCGACGCGAAGCGCCACTAGCCGACGTGGACGTGGGGCCTGCGCTCGAGGTCCGGCTCCGCCTTGCGCAGCACCTCGCGGGTGAGCGGGGGTACGTCGCCGCCGCCGAACACCAGGTAGCGCAGCATGGCGAGCACCGGGTTCCCCTCGGCCCAGTGGAAGTAGATGTGCGGCACCGCACCGGTGCGGTCGCGGAGGTGGAGCAGGAGCGCGGCCAGCGAGTTCGGCACGGCGGAGCTCTCGATCCGCAGGATCCTGTGCCCGTAGCGCTCCTCGCCCCGGACGTGCAGTTCCGTCTCGAACTCCGAGGCGTCCGGCACGGTGACCTCGACGAACATCACCGGTTCGTCGCTGCGCAGCCGGTGGTTGATCCACTGCTCGCGGAGCTTGTCGTTGTACTCGTCCTGGTCACGTTGATGGGGCTCGTTGGCGATCAGGTGGATCAGGCCGCCGGCCCTGTTCACCCACTGCTCGGCCAACGGGTCCAGGTCGACCTCGGTGACCCGTAGTTCCGTGGAGCGGGTGGCGCGGGAGATCACCGAGGTGATGATGATCGCGGCGATGAAGAAGGAGGCGATCTTCACGCCGTCCGGCCGCTCGACCACGTTGTCCACCAGCGTGTAGGCGAGGACCGCCGCGATCAGCCCGAAGCCGATCGAGGCGGCCGTCTGGCCCTTCCTGAACGCCGACAGCGTCACCGCGACCGCCGCCGACAGCATCAGCACCAGCACCCCTGTGGCGTACGCGCCGCCCTGGGCGTCCACGTCGGCGTCGAAGATGATCGTGATGGCGAACGCGATCGCCGAGAAGACGAGCACCAGGGGCCGCACCGCACCGGTCCATTCCGGCGCCATGCCGTACCGGGGAAGGTAGCGCGGCACCAGATTGATCAGGCCCGCCATCGCCGAGGCGCCCGCGAACCACAGGATCGCGATCGTGGAGACGTCGTACACGCTGCCGAACCACTCGCCGAGGAACCTGTGCGCCAGATAGGCCAGCGCGCGGCCGCTCGCCTTGCCGCCCTCCCCGAACTCCTCGTGCGGGATCAGCATGGTCGTGACGAAGCTGGAGAAGATCAGGAAGACGCTCATGACGAGCGCGGCCACGGTGAGCAGCCGCTTGGTGCCCTTGATCCGCTCTCGTACGTCGCCCCTGACGACCGGCATCACGGCCACGCCCGTCTCGAAGCCCGACATTCCCAGCGCGAGCTTCGGCATCACCAGCAGCGACAGACCGATCATGGCCAGCGGACCGCTGTAGCCGGCGTCCAGCGCGTGCGTCCAGTCGACGACCACCTGGGGCGCCTGGAGCACGTGGATGATCGAGGTGACCACGACGACGGCGTTGAGCCCGAGGTAGACGAGGACGAGGATCACCGCGATGCCGATCGCCTCGGTGAAGCCCATCAGGAACACCCCGCCGAGCAGGGCCAGCAGGAACAGTGTGACGGGCACCCGCTGCCCCTCGAGCCAGTGCGGCGCGAACGGGTTCTCCAGGATGTGCGCGGTGGCGTCGGCGGCCGACAGCGTCATGGTGATGACGAAGTCGGTGGCCGCGAACCCGAGCAGGGCCAGGACGAACAACTTGCCCCACCACTGCGGCGCCAGCTTCTCCAGCATCGCGATCGAGCCCTGGCCGTACGGGCTCTCGGCGGCCACCCGGCGGTAGACCGGCAGCGCGCCCAGCAGCGTGAGCGCGACCAGGAAGACCGTGGCGAGCGGAGACAGGAACCCGGCCGCGAGCGCCGCGATCCCCGGCTGGTAACCGAGCGTGGAGAAGTAGTCCACACCCGTCAGGCACATCACCCGCCACCACGGGTGCTTCGTGTGCGGCCCGTGCTCGATCTCCTTGCGATCGGTCTGGAGACCCTCCAGCAACCAGGCGCGCACCGGACCCGCCGGCGTGGCGACAGAACGTGCCAACCTGGCCACCTCCGGCATCAAGGACGCGTAAAGCAACGGATGCACACTACTGGCGCATTCGCCGGCATCAGCGGGGACAGGGCGTCAAGAAGACGTCAAGAGCGGAAGTCGTTCGATCACAGAGCGTGACGGCAGGGCGCTCCCGGCTTCGACGTTCGAGGAATGTCAACCAGGCGTCAGATTCGGCGGCCCGCCGTAGGAATCGCGTCAGGATCGCCCGCCCATCGGCCGACCCGTGCTTAGCGTGTCGTGTGTCCCATTTCCGGGTTGTTTGCCCGTCCGGTGCGGCAGAGCGTTCAGGAGGCGTTGTGCGGTGAGATCTCTCGACGACGTCGACAGGTCGCTGCTCCAGGCGCTTGCACGAGACGGCCGCGCTCCGGTGCGGGCCCTCGCCCGAGACCTCGCGCTCGGCGACAGCACCGTCTCCGTCCGGTTGCGCAGGCTGCGCGACAGTGGAGCGCTGGCCGCCGTCCGCGTCGAGGTGGACCCGGCGGCGTTCGGCCGCCCGATCCAGGCCGTCGTACGCGTCCGGCTGCGCCACGACGTGAGATGCGGAGCCTACGAGCGGCGGCTGCGTGAGATGCCCGCGGTGTTGAGCGCGCTGGTCCTGCTCGGCGACGCCGACGTCGAGGTGCGGGTGGCCTGCCGGAGCATGGACGACCTCGAAGTGGCGGTGGCGACGCTCCGCGAGGCGGGCGCCGACACCACCTGCACCCAGATCGTGACCCGTACGGTCACCGGACTCGGCCAGGCGCTCCTGGCGGAGAGAAGAACGAAATGAGCCTGCTGATCACACCTTCGCCTGCGACGGAGACGGCCGACGGCCCCTGGCCGGCCGGTGCGCGCTTCGGCGCCGACGGGCGTGCGGAGGTCGGCGGCGTCGACCTGACGGAGGTGGCCGGGCGCTTCGGCACCCCGGCGTACGTCATGGACGAGGCGGACGTGCGTCTGCGCTGCCGCGCCTACCGCGCCGCGCTGCCCCGGGCCGAGGTCGCGTACGCCGCCAAGGCGTTCTGGTGCCGGGCCATGGCCGCCTGGGTCCGGTCCGAGGGGCTCGCCCTCGACGTGTGCTCGGCCGGTGAGCTGGCCGTGGCGAGGGCCGCGGGCTTCCCGGCGGACCGGATCATCTTCCACGGCAACGCCAAGACCCCGGCGGAGTTGCGCGCCGCGGTGGACGAGCGCGTCGGCCGCATCGTCATCGACGATCTCACCGAGATCAACCGCCTCGCCGCGCTCGTTCCCGCCGGGATGCGGCAGAAGGTGCTGGTGCGGGTGATTCCCGACATCGAAGCCGGGGCGCACGCCGCCATCCGCACGGGCGGGGAGGACCACAAGTTCGGGCTGTCGATCGCGGCCGGTGTGGCGAGGGAGGCGGTCAACCGGATCCTCCGCCAGCCGCGCCTGGAGCTGGTCGGCCTGCACTGCCATCTGGGGTCCCAGATCGCCGCCGCCGAGCCGTACGAGCAGAGCGCGCGTGTGCTGGTGGAGCAGCTCGCGCGGATCCGCGACGCGCACGGAGTGACGCTGCCCCAGCTCGACCTCGGCGGCGGTCACGCGATCGCGTACACGAGCGGGCAGGCCGGCCTGGCTCCCGCACGGCTCGGCTCACTGGCGGCGACCGTCGAGAGGCGCTGCGCCGGGATCGGCCTGCCGGTGCCGCGGCTGATCGTCGAACCCGGCCGGGCCATCGCCGGGCCCGCCGGCGTGACGCTCTATCGGGTGATCGCGGTCAAGAAGGGGCTGCGCCGTACGTACGTCGCGGTCGACGGAGGCATGAGCGACAATCCCCGGCCCGCGATGTACGGCTCGCGATATGAGATGCGCATGATCGGCCGGGCGACGCACGAGGGCGAGCGCGACTTCACGGTGGTCGGCCACCACTGCGAGAGCGGGGACACGCTGGCCGAGGCTGTCGCGCTGCCCGCCGACATCCGCCCCGGAGACGTGCTCGCCGTCGCCGCCACCGGCGCCTACAACCACTCGATGGCCTCCACGTACAACATGACCGGGCGCCCGCCGGTCGTCGCCGTGAGCCGGGGCAAGGCGCGCCTCGTCGTCCGCCGCGAGGGCCTCGACGACCTGCTGCGCCGCGACGTCGGCCTCTGAGAACTCATGGGGAAGATCGTGCACGTCTCGTCGGCGGAGCGCGTCCTGACGGCCGCGCTCCTGGTGATCGTCGCCTGCGCGACCAGCGCGATCGTCAGCGCGCTCCTGACCCGCGAGGCGGACGCCCACGCCGACGGCCATCGGCGGGTGACCGCCCAGGTCGTACGGGTGCTCCGGACCCCCGTCGCCGCGGCCCGGTCCGCTCCTCTGCCCGCTACGGTGGTGGAGGTCGTCTGGACCGGCCGGGACGGCCGTTCCCACACCCGTTCGCCGTCGGCGACCCTGTGTATCCGCTCGAACCGTGATTGATCAGGTGAACGTCCATGTGGTCTCAGCGACCTGCCCCTCTCCTGGGTCGGCGGGCGGCCAGCTCGACTCGGACGAACAGGACGGCCAGCACGGCCAGCACGACCGACGGGGCCACGAGCCACAGCCAGCGCTGCGCCCACCAGCCGGCGGTTGGCTGCGCCGGCAGGGTGCCACCCAGCCCTTCGTAGGCCCAGAGCACCACCAGGTAAGCGGTCATGTGCCAGAGAAAGATGGTCAACGCGCACACGTTGAGTGCCACCACCGGCTTCCAGACAGCCGGCCGGCGCAGTAGGCGCTCGGCGGCCGGCGTGACCAGGATCAGCAGCCCGAGTTGAAAGACGGCCAGGGCGGCGATGGCGGCGTTGGTGGGGAAGAGGTTGGATTCGGTGCCGACGGTGCTCACCATCGAGAGGGGGTAGCCCGCTCCCACCGTCAGCGCGACCAGCGCGGCCAGTCCGGCCCCGGCAACCGCCAGCCGCTGCGCCGGCGGACGCCGCCCCAGCTCCCAGCTGCGCCACGCGTAGCCGAGTTGATGGCAGAACAGCCACACCAGCGCGGCGGTCGCCCAGCCCGCCCAGTCCAGGCCGGCGCCGCGGTGCGCCACGCTGCCGAGGGCGATCAGCAGCACGAGCGCTACCAGGACCCAGGCTCCGTAGCGGGCGTGCAGGCTCGTGGTGATCGGCACTGCGGCGATCAGCAGGCCGTACACGCCCAGGAACCACAGCGGCGTCAGGTAGCCGGGGAACCACTCCCACATCCACCGGTGCGGGCCGGGCAGGGCGGACGCGATCAGCTCGCCGGCGAGCCAGACCAGAGCCCAGACCGCAGTCGGCCAAAGCAGCCGGCGCAGCCGGTCTCGGACGAACTGACCGGCGGTCGTCCCGCGCGTCTGGGCCCGTTGCCAGCCGACCAGGTTGGCGTACCCGCCGACCAGGAAGAACACCGGCATGATCTGCAGCACCCAGGTGGCCAGCCAGCCACCAGGCACGGCATGGATGGGGTTGGGCATGGTGAGGCTGCCGTCGGCGGTGCGGTGGGTGACCGAAAATGTCCAGTGCCAAAGGGTGACCACCACGATGCACAGCGCGCGGGCGGCGTCGACCACCCGGTCGCGGGACGCCGGCGTGGCCGCCACCAGCCGGTCCAGCGTCGACCGCTTGTCCGCGACCCGGCGGGTCTGCCGGTCTTGGCGCCTGGGGCTCAGCGGTAAAGCTCCTCGATGTCGGCTGCGAAGTCCTTGTGGACCAAGGCACGCTTGACCTTCAGGGTCGGGGTCAGATAACCGTTCTGTTCGGTCAGGTCGACGGGAAGGATCCGGAACCTGCGGATCGATTCAGCCCGGCTCACCGCCGTGTTGGCCTCGTCCACGGCCGTCTGCAGCGTGGCCAGCAGATCCGGATCGTCGCGAAGCTCGGCCGGGCCGGCCTGCTCGGGCCTGCCGACGGCCCGCTTCCATGACGCCAGCGCCTCGGTGTCCAGGGTGATCAGCGCGGCGGTGTACGGCCGCCGGTCGCCGACGACCACCGCCTGGCTGATGAGCGGATGGGTGCGCAGGCGGTCCTCGAGCGGCTCGGGGGCGAGGTTCTTGCCGCCGGCGGTGACGATGATCTCCTTCTTGCGGCCTGAGATCGTCAGGAACCCGTCCTCGTCCAGAGCGCCGACGTCGCCGGTGCGCAGCCAGCCGTCGGCGGTCCGGCTCTCCCTGGTCGCCTGCTCGTTGCGCCAGTAGCCCTGGAACAGGATCGGGCCCTTGATCAGGATTTCGCCGTCGCCGGCGATCCGGATCTCGACCCCGGGCAGGGGTGGCCCCACCGTGCCGATCTTCATCGCGTGGGGCAGGTTCACGGTCGCGGCGGCGCTGGTCTCGGTCAGCCCGTAGCCCTCCAGCACGGTGACGCCGATTCCCCGGAAGAAGTGGCTCAGCCGTGCGCCCAGCGGTGCTCCGCCGGAGATCGCGTAGCCGACTCGGCCGCCGAGCGCGGCCCGCAGCCTCCGATACACCAGCCGGTCGGACAGGCGATGTGCCAGGCGCAACCGCCGGCTTGGCCGCCCGTCGTCCAGCGCCTGGCTGTAGGCCACGGCGGTCCGGTCGGCCCAGGCGAAGATCCTGCCCTTGCCCCCGGCCCGGGCCCGCTGCTGAGCACCGTTGTAGACCCGCTCGAACACCCTGGGCACCGCCAGCAGGAACGACGGTTTAACAGCGGCCAGGTCCTCGGTCAGCCTGGACTGGTCGGCGCTGTGCGCCAGGCAGATCCCCTGCTCCACGCAGGCCACCTGGATCACCCGCGCGAACACGTGCGCCAGCGGCAGGAACAGCAGGGTCGAGGCGTTCTGGCCGAAGATCCGCCCCAGTCTGTCGATCGCGATGCGAGCCTCGTACAGCAGGTTGCCGTGGCTCAGCATGCAGCCCTTCGGGCGGCCGGTGGTGCCGGAGGTGTAGATGATCGTCGCCAGGTCGTCGGCCGACACCGCCCGGCGGCGCTCAAGTAGCCGGGCGTCGTCCATGTCTCGCCCGTCCTCGCGGAGACGGTCCAGCCCGCCGCCGTCGATCTGCCACACCCGCAGCGGCCCGGACAGGCTCGCGGCCACGTCCTCGATCAAGCGGCGATGCGACTCGCGCTCGACCACCGCGGCGACCGGCCCGGCGTCCTCCAGCACCCAGCGGACCTGCTCGGCCGAGGAGGTCTCATAGATCGGGACCGGCAGCGCTCCCACCGTCCACAGGGCATAGTCCACCACCGTCCACTCGTAGCTGGTGGCGGCCAGCAGGGCGATCCGATCGCCCGGCTGGATCCCGGCGGCGAGGAAGCCGGCAGCCAGGCTGCGAACGTCGGCCGCGAACTGCCTGGCCGACACCGGACGCCAACTTGCGGCCGACCGGCGCTGGAACAGAACCATGTCGCCGTCCACCCGGTCGTCGGCGAACACCACGTCGGCGAGCTGGGCGTCTGGGGCGACGGTCACCGGGGGCGGGGCCATATGGACACGCATCGTCCATCCTCCTGTGAGGAAAGGCCAACCAGGCGGACTGCGGCACCGGGCGCCGCGTGTACTGCTGCGAGAAGCCGTCAATTGTGTTGGTTTCCGCACGTCATCCGGCACAAACGTGGAAGGCCGCACGACGGCGCAGCCCACCGCGTCCCAGGCCGATGACCCCAACCGGAAAACAAGCGACACGTGGACTGACAAAACGCCCACGATCCAGGGAATCACCTGATCAGAGCCCCCTGGGAAACCGTAAGCAGGGACACCCTGGTGGATGGAGTCTCTCGTGGCAACCACCGAAACCGGGCGCCGCACCGTCACCGCGGACGTGGTGAACCGGCTCGCCCGTCCCACCGACGCCGACATCGCTGCGGTAGACGCGTGGTGGCGTGCCAACAACTATCTGACCGTCGGCCAGATCTACCTGATGGCCAACCCACTGCTACGCGAGCCGCTGGCCGGCGAGCACATCAAGCCGCGGCTGCTCGGACACTGGGGCACCAGCCCTGGCCTGGCGCTGGTGTACGCGCACGCGTCCCGGCTGATCCGGCACACCGGGCAGCAGATGATCTACCTGGCCGGTCCCGGGCACGGCGGCCCGACGCTGGTCGCGGCCGCCTACCTGGAGGGCGCGTACACGGAGATCTACCCGCACATCACCCTGGACGAGGTGGGGCTGCTGCGGCTGTTCCGCCAGTTCTCCACGCCCGGCGGAATCCCCAGCCACGCGTCGGTGCCGACCCCGGGCTCGATCCACGAGGGAGGTGAGCTCGGCTACGTGCTGCTGCACGCGTTCGGCGCGGTGATGGACAACCCGGATCTCATCGCCCTGGCGATGGTCGGCGACGGGGAGGCGGAGACCGGTCCGCTGGCGGGGTCGTGGAACGGGATCTCCTTCCTGAACCCGATCCGCGACGGCGCGGTGCTGCCGGTCCTCCACCTGAACGGCGCGAAGATCGCCGGGCCGACCCTGCTGGCCCGGAAGGACCGCGACGAGGTCCGGTCCCTGCTGACCGGGCACGGGTATGAGGTGATCGAGGTCGAGGGTGACGACCTGCCCGGCATGCACTATCGGTTCGCCGACGCGCTGACGCGGGCGTGGGCGTCGATCAAGGCGATCCAGGCGGCGGCCCGCGGCGGCGACTGGGACGGCACCCGCCCCCGGTGGCCGATGATCGTGCTGCGGACGCCGAAGGGCTGGACCGGACCGGACGTGGTGGACGGGGTGCGGGTGTCGGGCACATGGCGCTCTCACCAGGTGCCACTGACCGGAATCAAGAACAACAAGGAGCACCTGCGGATCCTTGAGGACTGGATGCGCTCCTACCGGCCCGAGGAGCTCTTCGACGACCGCGGCGCGCCCGAGGCGCTGACGCTGTCGATCAACCCTGAGGGAGAGCTGCGGATGAGCGGCAACCCGCACGCCAACGGGGGCCTGCTCACCGTCGACCTTGACCTGCCCGACTTCCGTGACTACGCGGTGCCGGTGCAGGCGCCGGGCAGGGATCGGCTCGAGTCGACCCGCAAGCTCGGCGAGCCCATGCGCGACATCTACCGACGCAACCCGGATCGGTTCCGGCTCTTCTGCCCCGACGAGACCAACAGCAACCGGCTCGGGGCGGTGTTCGAGGTGTCCGACCGGGCGTTCGCGGAGCGCGTGACCGAGGAGGACGTCGCGATATCACGGGACGGCCGGGTGATGGAGGTGCTCTCTGAGCACGCCTGCCACGGCTGGCTCGTGGGCTACACGCTGACCGGCCGGCACGGCTGGTTCGCCACCTACGAGGCGTTCGGCATGGTGTCGGCCTCGCAGACCGTACAGCATGCGAATCGGCTGCAGGAGGCGCACGACCTGGCGTGGCGGGTTTTGGTGCCGAGCCTGAACATCCTGCTGACCTCGACCGCCTGGCGCCAGGACCACAACGGTTTCAGCCACCAGGGGCCCGGCCTGATCCAGAACGCGATCACCCAGCGCGGCACGATCAGCCGGGTCTACCTGCCGCCGGACGCGAACACGCTGCTGTCGGTGGCCGACCACTGCATGCGGTCGCGGTCGCGCGTGAACCTCGTCGTCATCGACAAGCAGCCGCAGCTGCAGTGGCTGCCCATGGATGAGGCGGTGGTCCACTGTGCCCGGGGTGCCGGGGTGTGGCCGTGGGCGGGCACCGAGGACGGGCGGTCGGACCCGGACATCGTGCTTGCCTGCGCCGGGGACGTGGTCACCATGGAGACCGTCGCGGCGGCGAACATCCTGCGCCGGCGGCTGCCGCACTTCGCCACCAGAGTGGTCAACGTGGTCAATCTGATGACGTTGCCACCGCGCACCGTCCACCCGAACGGCATGGACGACATCCTGTTCCGGGAGCTGTTCACCGACCACGTCGACGTGCTGTTCGCCTTCCACGGCTACCCGGGCGCGATCCACCAGCTGGTGCACGGCCGGCCGGACCCGGAAAGGTTCCACGTGCGCGGGTTCGTGGAGGAGGGGACGACCACGACCCCGTTCGACATGGTGGTGCGCAACCGGGCATCCCGGTACCACCTGGTGATCGACGCGCTGAAGGCCGCGCGGCGGACCCCCACCGGGGCGAGCGAGCTGAAGGCGTGGTGCGAGCAGCAGCTCCTCCGCCACGAGCGGTACGTGGTCGAGCACCTGCAGGACATGCCGGAGGTGCGGGACTGGTCACTGGGCGACTGGGCAGAGCAGGGCTGAGGGCGCTCCCGAAGGCCGCTGACCAGGGAAGACAGGCGGCTCGTCGAAATGGGGTCGCCCCTACCGGCGGGGGCCCGCGCAAAGGGCTCCTGCCTACGGAGGTGAGCGCGTCATGGTGTTCGACCATACAGATCTATACGAGCTGGCAACCTTCGGCGACGAGGTCGGTGTGCTGTCGCTCTACACCACGATGGAGCCGGGCACGCAGGCCGGGCGGACCCGGCTGCGCAACGAGATCGCCGCGCTGCGCCAGGAGCTGGCCGCAGGCCCCGACCAGGATCTGGCCAGGCTCGTGGGCCTCCGCCTCGACCTGCTGGAGCCGCAGATCACCGAGCTGCTCGACCCGGCCGGTCCCGGCCTCGGGCGTGCCCTGTTCGCGCAGGTGGCCGGTGACGAGGTACGCACCGAGTGGCTTCAGCTCCCGGTGGGTGACCTCGCCATCCTCAAGGAGCACGCTTACCTGCTGCCGCTCGTCACCGCCGTACAGGCCAACAAACCCGCCGGGGTGGCCAGGGTGGGGCGTGACGGCGTGCGGCTGTTCGACTGCCGGTACGGCCTGGCCGAGGAGCTGGAGCCGGTCACCTTCGACCTGGCGACCGCGGGCTCGTCCGGAGAGGAGCCGACGACGCTGCCCGGGCTCTCCCAGCGGGACATCCACCCCAGCCGCTTCGACCAGCGCGTCGAGGAGCACCTGACCAAGTTCCTACGCGAGTCGGCCCCGCACGTGGCCGAGCAGGCCCGGCGGCTGGACTGGGAGACGCTGCTGCTGGTGGGCGACCCCCGCGACACCTCCGTGCTGGGCGAGGCGCTGCCGGTCGGCCCGGAGATCGTCCAGGTGGACGCCGTGCTCGATCCCGCCCTGTCGCCGTCGGAGGTGCTGGAGTTCGTCCGCCCCACTCTCGACGAGGTGCGGGCCAGGAATGACGCCGCCCTGGCCGTACGCGCCCGGGACCTGGCCCTGTCGGGCGGTAACGGCGCGGTCGGCCTCGACGACATCCTCTCCCTGCTGCGGCAGGGCCGGGTCGAGCACCTGCTGCTCGACGAGGCGGGCCAGTGGAACGCCGAGCCCATGGGCGTCACCCCCGAGGAGCTGGAGGAGGAGATGATCGAGCTCACCTACGAGCACGGAGGCGACGTCACCGTGCTGGAGACCGGAGCGGCGGAGGAGCTCGCCGAGGCGGGCGGAGTGGCCGCGATGCTGCGCTGGTGAGCCCACCGGTTGCTGCGGCGATCACTTTCGTCGCTACCGCATGGTCATGGTCAGGCGGTAGCGCGCGGGCGGGATGCCGTACCGATCGAGGAAGCTCTGCCGGAGGCTTTCAGTCGTGCCGAAGCCGCAACGGGCCGCGATGGCGGCCATGGGCAGGGATGTGGAGACGAGGAGATGGGCGGCGGCCTCGGTGCGGGCCCGGCGTACGTACCGGCCTGGGCTCTGGCCCAGGTGCTTGAGGAACAGGCGGGTGAGATGCCGCTCGCTCACGCCCGCGTCGGCCGCCAGGGAGGCCGTGGTCAGGTCGCCGTCCAGGTGGCCCGTGATGTGGTCGACGACGCGCTTGACCAGGCTGTCGCTCGGCGGCGGGCTTTCCGTGAACATGCTCATCTGGGCCTGGTTGCCGGGTCGCTGCAGGTAGGCCACCAGGTAGCGGGCCACCTCCCGGGCGAGCGGGGCCCCGTGATCCTCTTCGATGAAGGCGAGCGTGAGGTCGAGGGCGCTCGTGACCCCGGCGGCCGTGGCGACGTTGCCGTCGCGGATGAAAATCGGCTCGGCGTCGACGGTGATTTCCGGGTGACGGGTGGCGAGTACGTACCCGTACTTCCAGTGAGTGGTGGCCCGGCGCCCGTCGAGCAGGCCGGCGGCGGCCAGCACCGCCGCGCCCGTGCACACCGAGGCGACGCGGCGACTCTCCCGGGCCAGACGGCGGACGTGGCCGACGATCACTTGGCTGGCGGCGGCGTCCTCGTGCCCGATTCCCCCCGACACCACGAGTGTGTCCAGCGGTCCGGTGATGTGCTCGAGGGCCTGCTGCCCCTGCAGCGTCAACCCGCTCGCGCAGGTGATGGGCAGGCCTGACGGGGTGGCCAGGCACACGTCGTAGAGCGGCACGGCGCCGTGCAGGTTCGCCATTATCAGGCTGGACGTCACGCATGAAATGTCCAGCAACTCCGCCGCATGGTATCCGAGCACGACCACACGTCGTTGAGTCATGGCACGACTCTACGTCGGGAAGACACACAGCCAAGGTTTCCGGACCTGTTTCCGGCCCCCTCGTTGGCGCTTTCTCACACCGCCGGGACAGTTGAGCCAGGCCTCGGACGGAGCTCAATACGCGCCCTGGTTCCGGGGCTATGGAACGGGATATTCCAAAACCCTCCGAGAAAGGACCGGAATGTCAGCCGAGCCACGATTCCACAAAAGTACTGGATCCGCACGCCGCGCTCTTCGTTTCAGTGTCGCCGCCGCGCTGGGTCTGGCCGTACTCCTCAGCGGCCCTCCTGCTGCCACGGCGCAGGGCGACCCGATCGCGGATGCGCTCGCCCGAGTGGCGGACGGGACCTACACGAACGAGGATCTGGAGTTGCTCAAATCCGATCCGGAGATCGCCGCGCAGGTCCCGGACCCCACGAAACCCGATGAGTCCAGTACAACCACGAACGACGACGCGAGCACGCACGCCGTTTGCGGTGCGTACGCGGACGTCTGGTTCCGTAAGCGGAGCCTGCTCGGGTCGAGCATATACGTGTGGCATCACCGCGTCGTCTACTGCCGCGACGGCTCTCGGGTGACCTCCTGGCAGAATCGCTACGACTACCTGAGCGACGCTCAGAGCATTGTTTACATGCGAGAGTTGCAGGTGAACCAAGCAGGCGGAGTCGGGACGACATCGGCATGGTCGCATCTGCAACGCCATCTGGAGTACTGCGTGGCGAAGTACGGATGCTATGCCAGCATGAAGCCGTGGTCGCGTATCACGGTCCACGGCAACGCGACGTACAGCTACACAGGTTCGGCAGGATGAGCCGGCGATCGTCCGGGCTCGACCGGGTGAGCTTCCGGCCGTGAGCGGCGCTCCTGGCGGAATCGCGACCGGTCAGGACATCGGGCGCAGGCGAACGCCGGCTGCCTTTGTTCGCTTCGCGGCGGACCTCGGCAGCCGGCGTTTCCGCTCGTCCCGGGAATGGGTCCCGGAGGACGTGGTTGAGCGTGCGGGCTATCGGCTGTCCGTCGCCAGGCGCACCGCCAGCGCGGCGAAGACGGTGCCGGAGATCCGGTGGAGCCATCTCTGGACGGCCGGGCGCCCGCGGACGAGGTCGCCCAGGCGGCCGGCCAGCAATCCGGCGGAGGCGTCGACCGACAGGCCCACGACGATGAACAGCGCGCCGAGGAAGAAGAACTGCGCGGTCACGCTGCCCCGGGCCGGGTCGACGAACTGCGGGAAGAACGCCAGGTAGAAGGCGATCACCTTGGGGTTGGCGAGGTTCGTCAGCACGGCCTTGCCGTACACGCGTCCCAGCGGCGCCCTGGGCTCCTGCCCGGGGACGTCCTGGTCGCGGCGGGCGGCGAGGAACGACGTGACGGCCAGGTAGACCAGGTACGCGGCTCCGGCGACGCGGATGACGTCGAAGACCGTGGGAAAGGCGCTCAACAGCGCCCCCAGGCCCAGCGCCGCCAGTGTGGTGTGCACGGCCAGTCCCGTGGACATGCCGACCGCCGCGAGCACGCCCGCCCGGGGCCCTGATGCCAGGCCGGTGGCGGCGATGAACAGCATGTCGGGGCCGGGCACGATGGAGACGACGAGGGCTGCCAGGCAGAACGTGACGACGATGTGGGGATCGACAATCATAGGTCGACCCTAGTGCTCGGCTCCATGAGCTCCTCGAGGGTGAGGCCGGGGACGTCGGCGCGTCTGCTTCTGCGGGGCCGGCTCCTTCTTCGGCGGTTCCGGACGTTCGATGCGGGTGGGGTTGCCGCGTACGAGGTCGTCGTGGACGCGCCAGCGGCCGGTGACGGCGGCGCGTTCCGCCGCCTCGTCGCCGCGCTCGACGGTCTGTCGCAGCAGCCGTATGGCGATGCGGCGATTGAGGCTGAACTGCCGCTCGGCGTCGACAACGACGACGATCCCCGTGGGCCGGTGGGTCGCCCGTACCGCCGTGCTGGCCTTGTTGCGATGTTGACCGCCGGGGCCGCCGGTGCGGCAGGCGACGATGTCGACGTCTGCTTCCGCGAACGTCGTGCGCGGGGTGTCGACCTGGCACGGTTGCGCGATGACGTACCAGTTCTTCCGGCCGTGCCGGCCCGGTATGGGCTGGGGGCCTGCCAGCACAGGGTTCCGGTCCACGAGGCGGCGAATGCCTCGGCGCCGTCTCCGACGATCTGGATGAGGACCGATCGGTAGGTGCCGGCCCGGTCACCGGGGACGGTTCGGGCCCGATGGGTCTCCAGATTGTGCCGGGTGGCGTCGGCTTCGAGGCGGTGCAGCAACTGGGCCAGCGCCCAGGCACACTCCTGTGGGCCACGCCCGGCTGACAGGAGCAGGTGGACGCTCACGGCCGGCCTCGCTTGCGGTGGCGGTCCCGGTGGTCTGTTTGGGGTGTGGACCCGAGGTCGGGCGTCTTGTAGGTGACCAGAGGAACGGTGGTGGCCACGGGCGTGGCCAGGTCATGGTCGACGAGGTCGGCGATGACCTGCTCGATGCGCTTGTAGGCCGTCGGTGCCTCCTCGAAGAGGAGTTGGCGGTCGCCGCACACCACCAGCGACCCCATCGGTGTGCGGCGCAGCTCTTCGACCGTGTGCTTGGCCCGGCCCCGGCGCAGGGCGTCCGCACGGGACATCTTGCGGCCCGCGCCGTGCGCCACGGAATGGTTGGCGTGCGGCCCGGCGTGGCCGGCCACCAGGTAGGAAGGGGTGCCTCGCGTACCGGCGACGAGCACATCGCGGCCGTCGCCCGGTGCCGCCCCCTTGCGGTGCAGGTAGATCCCGTCGCGGACCTCGACCAGGTTGTGGCACTGGTCGAGGATCGGCTCGGTGGGCTCTGTCCCCAGCGCGTGGGCGACCCGGGCGGCCAGCAGCCGCCGGTTGAGTGATCCCCAGCGTACGGCGTCGTCATGCATCGCCAGGTAGGCACCGGGATCGGGGGCGGGGCCCGCGCCATGGACCGTAGTGTGGGCCCGCAGGATCCGTTCGCCCAGCCCTCGGGAACCGCTGTGGACGATCAGGACCGTGTCGCCGGCGGCGAGTCCGAGACGGCTCGCGTGGCCCGGCTCGAAGACGGTCCCGATGCGCGCCAGCTCGACGAAGTGGTTGCCTCGGCCGACCGTCCCGAGGCCCTCGACGTGACCGGCGGGAATATCGCCCTTCACAACGGCCCAGGCCGGGTCGTCCGCATCCTGCTCAGGGTCCAGCGCGCGATCGAGATCGGGGAACCGGGCGGCGAGCTTCTCGGGTACGGCGCGCTTGAGCTTGACGGGGAACACGGCGATGCCGCAACCGATGTCGGAGCCCACCAGGAACGGGTACAGCCTGGTCGAGGCCATGGCGGCGCCGATGGGGGCGCCCTTGCCCGGGTGCAGGTCCGGCATGGCGGCGACGTGCATCATGCCGTCGAGGGCGGCCACCTGGTGGCACTGCGCAACGGCATCGGACTCGATCCAACTGGTGGGGGAGGCGAACACGGCGACGGTGGCCGACCCCGTGGCCGGGATGGACGGCGGCGGAAACTCCTGCCGGGAGTGTTGCTGAGACAAAGACGCTCTCTTCGCTGAACAGGTAATGGACGGGCGGCATTACGGCGGGAGTCGGCGCCGTGGCATCTCGAAAAGCAGCGGGGTGCTGTCCGTCAGAGCATCATGGACACAACGTTTCCTGAGCCCTCCGCGCGAGGCAAGCGATTTTCGGCCGTACGGACTTGCACGCCTGCACACCCTCACTCAACGACATGCGGGTGCGCCGTGGTCGACACGCTGAGGCCGCCGTCCCTCCTCGTCAGCCACTGTGCGAGCAGGGTCCAGAGTGCGCGGACGTCTTCGTCGGCCTTGTCTCGAAGTTCGCTCAGGGTTGGCTGTGCAATGGCGGACTTGGCGGAGGCGGCTGCGGTGCGTCCGTACACGGCCGGGGCGAGTGCACGATTGCGGTTCCGCCGACGTCGCGCCACCGCAATCGTGCCGGCCATCCTCCTTGATGTCAGGCCGGGTTGCTCGTATCTTCCGCCCGGTCAGGTCGGAAGATCTCCTCGATGGTCAGGCCGAAGACGTCGGCGATGGTGAACGCCAGAGGCAGGCTGGGGTCGTACCGCTCGGTTTCGATGGCGTTGATGGCCTGCCGGGAGACGTGGCATCGATCGGCCAGGTCGGCTTGGCTCCATCGGCGAGCTGCACGCAGTTCGCGTAGTCGGTTCTTCATATTGCGCCCTCACCGGTGCAGGCGGGTACGCAGGTCCGCGATCAGCAGCCAGATCGCCACGCCACCGAGGAGGATCAACTGCGCGAGCTGGTGGAGCCGGATGATGCCTGCGGCATCGAGCAGGGTGGCCACCTGCAGCCCCACGAGGACTGCGGCGAACGCAATGGCCATGCTCTCCAACTGAATCCTGCGCAGGTATTCGTCTGCGCGCCGGAATGCCCGCAGCAGCACCCAGGCCACCGCGAGGGTGAACACGGTGGTGGTCGCGATCCACCAGGCCTTCTGGGCGGTGCTCTGATCGGGGGTGCTGCCCAGCGCCAGGGCTATTACGCCCAAAGTAGACACGGGTATGCCGTCGATGAGCACAGCGCGGCGGGCCGCACGCGTCACCTGGTCCTGCTGCACCTGTTTTGTCATGCGATGAATGTAAGGTTTCCCTTCCATAAAGTAAAGCGCTGTTGACGCAACGGAAGGGACACCTTACATTTTGGGCCCAACTCAGCGTAGAACCTGCAGGCCATGCCCCGTCCGGCGGTCACCTCCGGGCACCGGTCGGTATGACCGCTCCGGCGTACAGGGCGCGATCACACGCGCAGCAGGGCCTTGACGGCGCGGCGCTCGTCCATGGCCTTGTAGGCGTCCGCGGCCTGGTCGAGCGGGAGGCGGAGGTCGAAGACCTTGCCGGGGTCGATCCGGCGGTTCCAGATCAGGTCGATCAGCTCGGGCAGGTACCGGCGCACCGGGGCCGGGCCGCCGTGCAGGTGGACGTGGGAGAAGAACAGCTCCGTGCCGTCCAGCCGGACACTATGGGCCACTCCCACGTAGCCGACGTGCCCGCCGGGACGGGTGGCGCGGATGGCCTGCAGCATCGACTCCTGGGTGCCGACCGCCTCGACGACCGAGTGCGCGCCCAGCCCGCCGGTCAGCTCCTTGATCCTCGCCACGCCGTCGTCGCCGCGCTCGGTGACGATGTCGGTCGCCCCGAACTCCAGGGCGAGCTTCTGCCGCGGCTCGTGGCGGCTCATGGCGATGATCCGCTCCGCGCCGAGCTGCCTGGCCGCCAGCACCGCGAGCAGGCCGACGGCGCCGTCGCCGACGACCGCCACAGTCTTGCCGGGGCCGGCCTGAGCGGCCACCGCGCCGAACCAGCCGGTGCCGAGCACGTCGGACGCGGCCAGGAAGCTCGGGATCAGGTCGTCGCCGGGGACCTCCGGCGTCGCGACGAGCGTGCCGTCGGCGAGCGGGACGCGCAGCCGCTCCGCCTGGGCGCCGAGCGGCCCGATGGGTTCGCGCCGGACACAGGAGGGCTGGTAGCCGGCCCGGCAGATCTCGCAGGTGTTGTCCGAGGCGAAGAACGAGCCGACCACGAACTGGCCGGGCCTGACCGACGTCACCTCGCTGCCGACCTCCTCCACGATGCCCGCGTACTCGTGGCCCATCGGGGACGGGCCGCCGACGGCCTCGATCCCGCGATACGGCCACAGGTCGGAACCGCAGACACAGGTCGCCGACAGGCGGATGACCGCGTCGGTCGGTGCGATGATCCTCGGGTCCTCGCGCTGCTCCACCCGGACATCGCCGGGGGCGTGCATCACGACACCACGCATTCGACTGCTCCTTACGTGCCGGGGTCGTACGGGTCCGTCACGGACGGACCGGACAGGGGCACACCTCCGCACTGCGGTCACGGCCGGGAGGGAAGTGCCACGCCATCCAGGTAACCGGCTTCCCGCCCGACCAGGGAGTGCCTGGTGAGGGGTGTACTGGCAGTACATCCCTTCCACCGGGCGCGAGCGCGTACGGTCGAAGAGTGGACAACCGCGAAGAAGTCCGCGAGTTCCTCGTCTCGCGGCGCGCCAAGATAACCCCCGAGCGGGCCGGGCTGCCCGCCGGCACCAGGCGTCGCGTACCCGGGCTGCGCAGGAGCGAGGTCGCGGCGCTGGCCGACGTCAGCGTCGAGTACTACGCCAAACTCGAGCGCGGCAACCTCGCCGGCGTGTCCCCCAGCGTTCTCGAAGCCGTCGCCCGCGCACTCCAGCTCGACGACGCCGAGCGGGCCCACCTGCTCAACCTCGCGCAGGCCGCCGACGGCTCGGACGCGCTCGCGCGGCCCCGGCAGCGCGCCACCAGGCAGTGGGCGCCGCATCGGAGCCTGCAGTGGACCCTGGACGCGGTCACCGCCGGGCCGGCGTTCGTCCGCAACGGCCGGATGGACCTGCTGGCCGCCAACCGGCTTGCGCGCGCCTTCTACTGCGACATGTACGCCACCGGTCAGCGGCCGCCGAACCTCGCCCGCTACACCTTCCTGGACCCGAGTTCCCGCCGCTTCTACCCGGACTGGGACCTGGCCGCCGACATGACCGTCGCCATCCTTCGCACCGAGGCGGGCCGCGACCCTCACGACAAGGACCTCCACGACCTGGTCGGCGAGCTGTCCACCCGCAGCGACGCGTTCCGCACCCGGTGGGGCGCCCACAACGTCCGCCACCACGGCACCGGCGTGAAGAGGTTCAACCACCCTGTTGTGGGCGACCTCACCCTCGCCTACGAGGGCCTGGAGATGGCCGCCGCTCCGGGCCTCACCCTCACCGTCTACACCGCCGAACCGGGCTCGCCATCGGAGGAAGGCCTGTGCCTGCTCGCCTCCTGGGCCGCCACCCAGGAAGCCGGTTCCCGCACGCAGCCGCTGCCCTCCGGCTGACGTCAGGAGCCGCCGGACACGCACGCCGTACGATTCATCCTGGTTCGCCGGGCGGAGTATCGTGCTGCGCACGTGTCACCGATCTTCCCCCGCACCTCTCGGGGCCCGCCGCGTGGCAACGCACGGTACGGAGTCCGGCGCGGGTGGGCTGGGCTCGGGTGAACGAAAGGGTGTCAAGTGGCGCGCCGTGAGGACGCTGAGCAGGGGCCGCTGACGGCGGCAGGATCCGGGGTGTTCGCCGCCGACGACGAGGTCGGCCGGGATCTGGCGCTGGTGGACTGGCGGGCGACACCGCTGGGACCGCCGGAGGAGTGGCCGCAGAGCCTGCAGACGGCGGTGAGCATCCTGCTGTCGTCCCGGTTCTCCATGTGGATGGCGTGGGGGCCGGAGCTGACCTTCTTCTGCAACGCCGCCTACCGCCGCGACACGCTGGGCCGGAAATACCCGTGGGCGCTGGGTCGGCCGGCCAGCGAGGTCTGGGCGGAGATCTGGGACGACATCGGCCCGCGGATCGACACCGTGCTGGCCACGGGGAAGGCGACCTGGGACGAGGCGCTCCTGCTGTTCCTCGAACGGGCCGGCTACCCGGAGGAGACCTACCACACGTTCTCCTACAGCCCCCTCCGGGACGACTCCGGCACCGTGGTCGGCATGTTGTGCGTCGTCAGCGAGGAGACCGAGCGGGTCATCGGCGAGCGGCGCATGGCGACCCTGCGGGATCTCGGCTCCGATCCCAGCGTGGTCCGCACCGAGCAGGAGATGCTCGCTTTCGCCTGCCGGCAGCTCGGCCGCAACCTGCGCGACCTTCCGTTCACGTTGACCTACCTGTACCAGGACGGCGGCGGCGCACGGCTGGCAGGGGTGACCGGAATCTCGGCCGGGCATCCTGCCGCACCTCTCACGCTGCCGGCCGACGACCGGGACGCGGTGTGGCCCGCGGCGGCGCTGGCTCGGGGAGAGTCGGTGGTCGTGTCGCTCGACCCTGTCCCTGACGACCGGGCCCCGTTCGCCGGTCTCCCGGCCGGAGACTGGCCGGAGCCGCCCACGCAGGCGCTGGTGGTGCCGCTGCTCCAGCAGGGCAGTGCGCCGTACGGGTTCCTGGTGGCCGCGCTCAATCGATACCGCTCGCTGGACGAGGCGTACCGCGGGTTCGTCGAGCTGGCCGCGGGGCACGTCGCGGCGGGCGTCGCGAGCGCCCGCAGCTACCAGGCCCAGCAGCGGCGGGCGGAGGAACTGGCCGAGCTCGACCGTGCGAAGACCGTCTTCTTCTCCAACATCAGTCACGAGTTCCGCACTCCGCTGACCCTGATCATGGGGCCGGTGGAGGAACTGCGCGGCCGCCTGCAGGGAGCCGACGCGCAGGTGCGGGAGGAGCTGGAGGTCATCCGCCGCAACGGGTTGCGGCTGGGCAAGCTGGTCAACACCCTGCTGGACTTCTCCCGCATCGAAGCCGGCCGCATGCAGGCCAGCTACGAGCCGGTCGATCTGGCCGAGGTCACCGCCGAGCTGGCCAGCCTCTTCCGCTCCGCCATCGACAAGGCGGGCCTGGCCTTCCGGGTCGACTGCCCTCCCATGGACGAGCCGGTCTACATCGACCGCGGCATGTGGGAGAAGGTGGTGCTCAACCTGCTCAGCAACGCGCTCAAGTTCACCTTCGAGGGCTCGATCGGCGTCACCGTGCGCGGGGAGGACGACCACGCGGTGGTGACCGTCACCGACACGGGCATCGGCGTCCCGGCCGACGAGGTGCCGCGGCTGTTCGAGCGGTTCCACCGGATCGAGAACGCGCGCTCGCGGTCGAACGAGGGAAGCGGCATCGGGCTGGCCCTCGTGCAGGAGCTGGTCGGCCTGCACGGCGGCACCATCACCGCCGACAGCGCCGAGGGCGAGGGCACCCGCTTCACCATCCGCCTGCCGTACGGCTCCGCGCACCTGCCCGCCGAGGCGATCACGGCGGCCGGAACCGGCGCGGGCGCCACCGCCGCGGACCCGTACGTCGAAGAGGCGCTGCGCTGGCTGCCCGCGGACGACGGCGGCGAGCCCGCCGGGGACACGATGGGCATGTCGTCCCGCGAGGGCTCCGCCGCCCGGTCCGGCGGCTCGGCCGCGCCGGCGCGTGTGCTGGTCGTCGACGACAACGCCGACATGCGTGAGTATCTCGTGCGTCTCCTCAAGGGCGCCGGCTACCAGGTCAGCACCGCGGGCGACGGGATGGAGGCCCTGGACGCCATCCGCGCGGACGCCCCCGACCTCGTGGTCAGCGACGTGATGATGCCGCGACTGGACGGCCTGTCCCTGGTCGCGGCGCTGCGGTCCGATCCGCGCACCGCCGCCGTGCCCGTGGTGCTGCTGTCGGCCCGGGCGGGCCAGGAGGCGTCCATCGAGGGCCTGCAGGCCGGAGCCGACGACTATCTGGTCAAGCCCTTCGCCGCCGCGGAGTTGCTCGCGCGGGTGCGGGCGAACATGGACATGGCGCGGCTGCGCCAGCACCAGGCGCGCTGGCGCACCGCACTGGTGGACTCGCTGCAGGAGGCGTTCTTCGTCTGCGACGAGCAGGGCGCCGTCGTCGAGATCAACAGCGCCTTCACCGACATCCTCGGCTACGGTCCCGAGAACCTGCCCTACACGCCGATCCACCCATGGTGGCCGGACGCCGCCACCGATCCCGAGGCACACCGGCAGGTCGCCGACGCCTTCGGCGGCCTTCTCGGCCCGGGCCAGGGCAGCTACACCATCCCCGTCACGCATCGCGACGGGCACCGGATGTGGGTCAGCGTCACCTTCAACCAGGCGCAGGATCCCGACACCGGGCGCCGGGTCGTCGTCGGCACCTTCCGCGACGTCACCGCCGAGCATTACGCCATCCAGCGCGAGAGCGCCCTCGCCTCGCTGAGCACCAGCCTGTCCCAGGCCGGGAGCCTCTCCGACGCGCTGACCGGCGCCCTGCGGGAACTGCAGAGCCTGTGGCGCGCCCGGTCCGTGCTGGCCGCCGTCTTCGACCACGGCGACGAGCCGACCCTGACCGCCACCGGTGAGCCGGTGGACTGGCACGGGCTGCCCGAAGAACGCCGCCGTACGCTCACCGATCTGCTGCAGCGGCCTCTGCTCACCCCCGTCGCCGGCGACGACGGGGTCGGCATCATGCTGGAGCACCCCGAGGGCCAGCTTGCCCTGTGGGTCGACCTGGGCGGCCACCGGCCTTTCACCGGTGAGGACCAGGTGCTGCTGTCGCTGCTGGCCGGGCGGCTCGCCCAGGGACTGGTGCGCGCCCACCAGATCGACCAGCAGCGCGAGACCGCCATCGCGCTGCAGCGCGCCATCCTCGGCCCCGCCCAGCTGCCCGAAGGGTTCGCCGTACGCTACGAGCCCGCCACCCGGCCCCTGGAGGTCGGCGGCGACTGGTACGACACGGTCGCCCTGCCGGGGGGACGCATCGGCATCGTCGTCGGCGACTGCGTCGGGCGAGGGGTGGAGGCCGCCGCCGTCATGGGACAACTGCGCAGCGCGTGCCGCGCGCTGCTGCTGCAGGACGACAGCCCGGCCCGCGTGCTCATGGCCCTGGACCAGTTCGCCGCCGGCGTCCCAGGCGCCAAGTGCACCACCGTCTTCTGCGCCGTACTCGACCCGGAAACCGGGCGCCTGTCCTACTCCAGCGCCGGGCACCCGCCGGGGATCCTCGCCCACCCCGACGGCAGCACGGGCCTGCTCGACGGCGGACGTTCCTTTCCCCTGGCCGTACGCCCGGGCGCGACCCGCCCGGAGAGCGAGACGGTCATCCCGGCGCGCGCCACGCTCATGCTGTACACGGACGGCCTGGTCGAGCGCCGCCGCCGCCCGCTGTATTCGGGCATCGACCAGGCAAGCCAGGCCGTACAGGACGGCAGGAACGTGGCCGTCGACGACCTCGCGACACAGGTGATGATCCGCCTGGCGCCCGCCGACGGCTACGACGACGACGTCGCTCTGCTGCTCTACCGGCACCCGGCCCCGCTGGAGATGACCTTCCCCGCCGAGTCGTCCCAGCTGGCGCCCGTCCGCAAGGCGCTGCGGAGCTGGCTCGGCCAGTGCGACCTGCCGACCCAGATCGTCCAGAACATCCTGGTCGCCGCCGGTGAGGCGTGTGCGAACGCCATCGAACACGGCCATCGCCACACCCCGGGCGACATCGTCCGCCTGCGGGCCGAGGCGTCGGTCGACAACCTGCGCCTCACCGTCGCCGACAGCGGCCGCTGGAAGTCCCCCGAGCCCGAGGCCAACGCCCACCGCGGGCGCGGGGTCGCGCTCATGCGCGCCATGATGCAGCAGGTCACCATCACCCCCGGCCCGTACGGCACCACCGTCGACATGCAGATGAGGATCGCCTGATGACCACGCCCCTGACCCTCACTCCTGGGGTTCGCCCGGACGGCGTCGCTCTCCTGACCGCGGCCGGTGAGATCGACATGAGCAACACCGACACCCTCGCGGCCGCTCTCGAGAGCACCCCGGGGCCCGTCGTCATCGACCTGACCTCCGTCGAATACCTCGACAGCGCGGGCCTGAGCGTCCTGTTCGCCCACGCCGACCGCATCACCCTCATCGCCAACCCGCTGCTGACCCCCGTCCTGACCATCTCCGGGCTCGCGGACCTCGCCACCGTCCACGAGGGCGCCCCCGACGTCCGTTAGGGCAGGCGTTTCGGCCTTCTTTGCGGTTCCATCGCCTCAAGTGAGATTTTGCTCTCGCTTGCGTTGATCTCTTTACACGAGTCATGTGATAGTTGACTATCAAGTGGCGACTCGACGGCTCGTGGTGAACGACGATCCGCTCTGGAGGCATCATGACCACTGTCGAACCCCGGACCTTCCCCTTCGGTCAGGTGGAGCGGCTGGAGGTGGACCCGCTCTTCTCCCGGTTGCGGCAGGAGGAACCGCTGTGCCGGGTCCGGCTGCCCTACGGTGAACCCGCCTGGCTCGCGACCCGATACGAGGACGTCAAGGTCGTGCTGGGCGACGCGCGGTTCAGCCGGGCCGCGGCGATCGGCCGCGACGAGCCGCGGATGCGGCCCCACCAGTCCCGCTCCGGGAGCATCCTCAGCTTCGACCCGCCCGAGCACAGCAGGCTGCGCAGGCTGGTCTCGAAGGCGTTCACCGTACGGCGGATCGAACTGCTGCGGCCACGGACGCAGGAGATCGCCGACGATCTCGTCGGCGCGATGCTGGCCAAGGGCGCCCCGGCCGACCTCGTCGAGGACTTCGGGCTGCCGCTGCCGATCACGGTCATCTGCGAGTTGCTGGGCGTGCCCGTCGAGGACCGGGTCGACTTCCGCACCTGGTCGGACGCGCTCCTGTCCACCACGCGGTTCACCCCGGAGCAGGTGGTGCAGTGCATGGGCCTGCTACGGGAGTACATGGCGGGGCTCATCGCCCAGCGCCGGCAGGCCCCGAAGGACGACCTGCTCAGCGCGCTCGTCGCGGCCCGCGACAACGAGGAGCGGCTGTCGGAGGAGGAGATGCTGTCGCTGGCCGAGGCGCTGCTGGTCGCCGGTCACGAGACCACGGCCACGCAGATCCCGAACTTCGTCTACGTGCTGCTCACCCACCCCGAGCAGCTCGCGGCGCTGCGCGCGGACCTCGACCTGATCCCCAGGGCGGTCGAGGAGCTGATGCGCTTCGTCCCGCTCGGGAACGGCGCTTCCATCGCCCGCTACGCGCTGGAGGACGTCGAGCTGGGCGGCGTGACGGTGCGCGCCGGAGAGCCGGTGGTCGTGAGCCTGGTGTCGGCCAACCGCGACGAGTCGGTCTACACGAACCCCGACGACCTCGAATTCGACCGTCAGCAGGCCTCGCACGTGGGGTTCGGGCACGGGGCGCACCACTGCCTCGGTGCGCCGCTCGCCCGGATGGAGCTGCAGGTCGCCCTACGTACACTGCTCACACGGCTGCCGGGACTCCGTCTCGCCGGCTCGCAGGACGACGTCGTGTGGAAGACGGGGTTGTCCACCCGGGGCCCCGAGCACATGCTTGTCACCTGGGACCAGCCCTGACGGGCGTACGGAGCTAATCGATAGTCACCTATCACTTGGTTATCCTGTGGTGGTGACCACCGAGACCTCGCGGCGGCTGCGCGCCGACGCCGCACGCAACTCCGGCAGGATTCTGCGCGCGGCCCGGGAGGTCTGGGCGGAGCAGGGGCCCGACGCGCTGCTCGAAGACATCGCCCGCCGCGCCGGGGTCGGCATCGCGACGCTCTACCGCCACTTCCCCGACAAGGCGGGCCTGGTCAGGGCGGCCCTCGACCAGAGCTTCGCCGAGGACATCGCCCCCGCCATCGAACGGGCGCTCGGCGACGACGATCCCCGGCGCGGCCTGGCCACCGTGCTCGAGGCGGCGATGTCCACGGCGGCCCGTGAGCACAACACCCTGGCCGCCGCCCGGAACTCCGGCGCCGTCACCGCGGAGGCCAGCAGTCCGTTCATCGAGTCGCTGACCCTGCTGGCCCGGCGCGGGCAGCAGGCCGGGCTCATCCGTGCCGACCTCGTCCCCGACGACCTGCCCAGGATCATGGTCATGCTAATGGGCGTGCTGTGGACGATGGATCCCGGCAGCGACGGCTGGCGGCGCTACCTCGCGCTCGTCCTCGACGCCCTGTCACCTGACACGGCTTCCCCGCTGCCGGCCGCCGTGCCGCTCAGGTCACCGCGCAAACGGGGCGGGTGGCCCGTGTGACGCGCCGGGCGCGGGCGTAGGGTGCGTGAGCGACGGCCTGTGTCGGAACAGTGCTCGGAAGGACTCCGGGTACCCACAGGCCGTCGCCGGTCGCGGACGGCCCCCTGCCGGGGGCCGGTGGTTCAGGCCGCGGCGCGGGCGGCCTCGAACCGGGCGATGACGTCGTTCCAGTCGACCAGGCTCCACAACTTCTCGACGTAGTCCGGCCGGACGTTGCGGTACTGCAGGTAGTACGCGTGCTCCCAGGCGTCGAACACCAGCAGCGGTGTGGTGTTCATACCGACGTTGCCGTGGTGGTCGTACACCTGCTCGACCACCAGGCGCCGGCCGAGCGGCTCCCATGCCAGCACACCCCAGCCCGAGCCCTGCACCGTGCTCGTCGCCGTGGTGAGCTGCTTCTGGAATGCCTCGAACGAGCCGAAGTGCTCGTCGATCGCCTCGCCCAGCGCGCCGTCGGGCCGGTCACCGCCGTCCGGCGACAGGTTCTGCCAGAAGATCGAGTGCAGGACGTGGCCGGACAGGTTGAAGGCGAACGTCTTCTCCAGCCCGACCAGGCCACCGAACTCGCCCTTGTCCCTGGCCTCGGCGAGCCGTTCGAGGGTGTCGTTGGCACCCTTCACGTACGCCGCGTGGTGCTTGGCATGGTGCAGCTCCAGGATCTCGCCCGTGATCGCCGGCTCGAGTGCCGCGTAGTCGTAGGGCATGTCCGGCAGCGTGTACCGAGTCATCAGACAGCTCCTTATTGCAAATGACTTGCAACTACGAGTCTGATGCAAGTGATTGCGGCCGCGCAAGGGTGCCCGGCTCTTGTGGTCGGGGAGGCCGGCGGGCGGCCTACGTCAGCCGGAAGCTCTCGTCGCGATCGGGCGCGGACGCGGACGCGGTGAGCCTGGCGAGGGCGGCGGCCGAGGGGGTGTCCGGCTCGGCCTGGTAGGCGATGACGACCTGGCCGTCCGCCCCGCCGACCGTCAGGCTGTGACGCCGCAGGACGAGCGGCCCGACGACGGGATGGCAGAACTCCTTCGTCTCGTCGCGCGTCGGGCGGACGTCGTGGCGTTCCCACAGGCGGCGGAAGTCGTCCGAGGCCGCCGACAGCTCCCCGACCAGCTCGCGGAGGGCCGGGTCGTCGAGGTCGGCGCCGGCCACGGCCCGCAGCGCGGCGACCGAGTCGGCCGCGACGGCGTCCCACGTGGGGAACAGCGCCCGCGCGCCGGGGTCGAGGAAGACGTCTCTGACGAGGTTGCGGCCGGGCCGATACATGGGCGCCAGGGCGATCGCCGTCGCGTTGGCGGCCAGCACGTCGAACCGCCGTCCCCGCAGGTAGGCGGGCGTGCCCACCCACGCGTCGAGGAGCCGCTGGGTGCCCGGGGCCGGTCGTTCCTCCGGCCGGTGGGGTGGCTCGCCGCTCCGTCTCGGCGCTTCGCGCGCCAGGGCGTGCAGGTGGGCCGTGAGGTCGGCGTCGAGACGCAGGGCGGCGGCGAGCGCGTCGAGCACCTGCTCGGAGGGGTTGCGGTCGCGACCCTGCTCGAGCCGGGTCAGGTAGGCGAGGCTGACGCCCGCGAGCGCGGCGAGCTCGTCGCGGCGCAGCCCGGCCACCCGGCGCCGCCCGGTCTCGGGAAGCCCGGCGTCCTTCGGGCGTACGAGCGCGCGGCGGGCCTTGAGGAAGCTGCCGAGAGCGTTGTTGCCGGCCATGTCACCCGCCACTGTAGGCAGGGCCCACCGGCGATGGTGACCCTGTCACGGTGATGGCTGTTCCATCCCGCGTCGGGCAGGGTGATCGGTATGAGTACCGAACACACACGCACCTGGTTCATCACCGGAGCATCCCGCGGCTTCGGGAACGTGTGGACGCGGGCGGCGCTACGGCGCGGCGACCGGGTCGTCGCGACGGCCCGAGACGTTTCCACGCTGAAGCCGCTCGCCGACGAGTTCGGCGACGCCGTCCTCCCGCTGACGCTCGACGTCACCGACCGGGAGGCCGCCCTCACCGCGGTGGCCCGGGCGGGTGAACGCTTCGGCGGGATCGACGTCGCCGTCAACAACGCGGGGTACGGCCTGTTCGGCGCGGTGGAGGAGGTCACCGAGGCGCAGGCGAGAGCTCAGCTGGAGACCAACCTGCTCGGCGCGCTCTGGGTCACCCAGGCCGTGCTGCCCGGCATGCGGGAGCGCGGGCGGGGTCACATCCTCCAGGTGTCGAGCATCGGCGGCATCGCCGCGTTCCCCATGCTCGGGCTCTACAACGCGTCGAAGTGGGGCCTTGAGGCGTTCAGCGAGTCGCTCAACCAGGAGGTCGCCCCGCACGGGATCAAGGTGACGATCATCGAGCCCGGCCCGTACGGCACCGACTGGAGCGGATCGTCGGCCGTCCACGCCGAGCCGCTTCCCGCGTACGAGCACGTCCGGGAGGCCCGCCGGGCCGCCGCGGCGGGGAGGGTCCCGATCGACCCCGAGGTCACGGCCGAGGCGGTCCTCGCCGTGGTGGACGCGGAACGGCCCCCGCTGCGCCTGTTCCTGGGCGGCTACTGCCTGCCGATCGCGGAGCGGGTCTACACCGAACGCCTGGACACCTGGCGGGAGTGGCGCTCCCTCTCCGAGTCCGCCGACGGCTGACCCTCGGCGGCTCACCACGGCCCGCCGGCGCTGCTCGCGATCACCGTATGCCGCCGGGAGGACCGCCGCGAGGACGGCTGAGCCGACGGCTACCCGACTCGGGCCGCTCCGGCATGGAGTTCGGTGAACAACCGCTCCCAGGCCAGTCGTATCCCGTCCATGTCGTACCGCCTGACCGACGTCCTGGCCGCCTCGCCCAGCGCGTGCCGTAGGGGCGCGTCGCCGATCAGCGACTTCATGGCGGCGGTGAGCGCGCCGACGTCTTCGGGGGGAACCAGCAGCCCGTCCCGGCCGTGCGTGACGATGTCCGAGGGTCCGTGGGGGCAGTCGAAGCTCACGACGGGCAGACCGTGAGCCATCGCCTCGATGAGCACCATGCCGAAGCCCTCGTATCGCGAGCTGAGGACGAACATCGCCCCCTTGGCCAGCTCCTGTTCGAGGCTGGTCGTGCCGCCCATCAGGAAGGCGTGGTTGTAGAGATGCAGGCGGTGGATCAGGCGCCGTAGGCTGCCGTGCTCCCTGCCGTCGCCGTAGATGCGCAGCCGCCAGTCGGGGTGTTCCGCGACGACCTCGGCGAACGCCTTGATCAGCAGGTCGAACCCCTTCTGCCGGGTGAGCCGCCCCGCCGCCACGATGATCCTGCCGTCGAGCGCGGCGGGAGGCCGGTCGGCGGGCGTCAG
The DNA here is from genome assembly GCF_002027145.1 of Microbispora sp. GKU 823. Taxonomy (NCBI): domain Bacteria; kingdom Bacillati; phylum Actinomycetota; class Actinomycetes; order Streptosporangiales; family Streptosporangiaceae; genus Microbispora; species Microbispora sp. GKU 823. The sequence goes on from NZ_MWJN01000059.1 coordinate 34,249, forward strand.
GCCGTTGGGGATGGTCGCAAGGCGGGTCCGCGCGCCGTCGAGCAGCGCCGCGTACTCGCCCAGGTCGGCGTCGGTGAGGCTGACCACGGCGTCCAGCCGCGGGTACCAGCGGGCGATCTCGGCGACGAGCTCGGGCTTGTGGGAGCGCAGATACATGTGTTCCTGGCCGACCCGTACGACGTTCTCCGGGGCATAGCGGGCGGACAGCAGGTTGAGCGCGGGGCGGGTCGTGACCAGCACCCCGCCGTCGAGCGAGCGCAGAAATCTCACGATCTTCTGGTCGCTCAGCCGGTTGAAGGTGGCGTACCGCACCTCGGTGGGCGGAACGAGCAGGCTCGGCCGGCGCCGGAGCCAGTGGCGGGCGGGATGCCGCCAGCGCGGGCCGCGCAGGTCCGCCAGGGTGCGCATGCGGACCCGGGGATCGACGGGGAACCTGGGCCGGTCCCTGGTCTGGAAGACGCTGATCAGCTCCACGTCGTGATCGGCGGCGGCCATGACGTTGACCTGGTTGATCACGGTGCGGATGGTGCCGCCGACCCCGTAGGCGTTCATGATGAGGTAGCGGAGCTTCATGCGTGGACCGGCCTGGAGATCAGCGACAGGTTCTGCATCACGGTGTAGTACGGCTTGACGCTGACGGCGCCCGTCAGCGCCCCGCCCGTCCGCGCCTCGCCCGTCTGTGCCGGGAAGGTCATGACCTTCTTCTTGTCGGAGATGTCGTCCAGGTGGCGTCCCAGCCGAAGCGGCTCCGGATCGCCGGGCAGCGTGAGATGGAGATCCCAGACCTGGCGGCCGTCGATTCGGCGGGATGCCACGGCCGAGACGACCAGTTCGACGGGGAAGGCCGCCTCGAACCGGTCGCCGTCCACAGTCGCCGGGCAGCTCAGCACGAGACCGGGCCGGTCCCGGTTGGTGAGGGTGAGGATCGCGGTCGTCCCCGGGGGCGGAGCGGGGGCCGCGCCGACGATGCGGCCCATCACCAGGACTCTTCCGTCTCGCGGCCAGACCTGCTCCACCTCGGCGTGCCTTGATGTCATCGGCCCTGCTTCCTGTGCGTTCCGCTTTCGCGGGGTAGCCTCGACCTACTAGCTCGATAGTAACTACTATTCTGATAGTAGTTCGTACTCAGGGAGGCTGGATTGACCGACACGGGACATGGCGACAGACGCCCCGCGGGCATGCTGGAAGACGAGGTGCTCGCGGTGTTGTGGTCGAAGACGGCGCCCGTGAGCCCGGCCGAGGTGCAGGCCGAGCTCGGCGGCTCCCTGGCGTACACCACGATCATGACCACGCTCGCTCGTCTGGAGCGCAAGGGCCTGGCCAGCCGGCGGCGCTCGGGCCGGGGGTTCGTCTACGCCCCCGCGGTGGACGAGGCGTCGCACACCGCGGAGGCCATGAACGAACTGCTCGCCCGCAGAAGCGACAGGGCGGCGGTGCTCGCCCAGTTCGTGTCACGGCTCAGCGCGGACGACGAGCAGATCCTGCAGAAGCTGCTCCGGGAGATGGACGACTGACATGCACACCATCGTCTACCTGCCGTTCGTCGTGTCGGCGCTGCTGGGTCTCGCGATTCCGCGGTGCGGGCGCCGGCTCGCGCCGGCCACCGCCACCCGGCTCCTGGTCGCGGCCGGCGTGGCGTGCGCCGCCAGCTCGGTCCTCGCACTCGTCTTCCTGGCCAGCACCTACCTCGGTCAGGTGCCGCTCGTCGCGTCCTTCGGCGACTGGTCCGCCGGCCTGTTCGAAGCGCTCGATCCGGTGCCGCGGCCCGCCGCGCAGCTCGCGCTGCTGGCGCTCGCGGTCGTGGGAGCTCTGGCGGTGAGGACCGCGGCGCGGCAGGCCCTCGCGCTGCGGCGCGCGTCGCGGACCTGCCGCCGCGCGCCCGCCGCCTCCGGCGGCCTGGTGGTCGTCGACGACCCGGTTCCGCACGCGTACGCCGTGCCGGGGGGCTTCGGCGATCCCGGCCGTGTCGTGGTGACGACCGGGATCCTGCGTGCCCTCGGCGCGGAGGAGCGAAGGGTCCTGCTCGCCCATGAGCGCGCTCATCTGCGCCACCGCCATCACCTCTACCGGACGGCGGCCGCCGTGGCCGCCGCGCTGAACCCGCTGCTGGCGTCCCTGCCGCGGGCGGTGGAGTACACCACCGAGCGCTGGGCCGACGAGCGGGCGGCCGAGGAGGTGGGCGATCGGAAAGTCGCGGCCCGCGCCATCGTCAAGGCGGCGCTGGCCGGTGGGGAGCGTCAGCGGCGGGCGGGCCTCGCCGCCCTCGCCTTCGGCCACGGCGACGTGCTCCCCCGGGTCAACCATCTGCTGACCGCGCCGCCGCGCCGCCGACCTTTGACGGCGGCCGCACTGATCGTGGCCGTGGCCGCCTGTCTCGTCGCGACCAACGAGTCCCGCGCCGACACGGAGTCCTTGTTCGAAAAGGCGGAGACTTCTCCGCCGGTCGTGCACGTGGTCGCCGGCGGGCACCACGCGGGCGCGGCGGGGGTGCCGGTTCTGCGTGGCGCGCCGCTTAGGACGGGATGCCCGGCCGGACGTCCGTGCGTTTCACTGATCAAGGGAGTTCCGTGATCCTCAGGCGCCTTCGCCTGCCCGTCCTGCTCGTCGTCGCCACCGGTCTCCTGGGAGCCGCCGCCAGGACCGCCACGGTGACGGACGTGGACCTGAACGCCGACCTGGCGGTGGAGGCGCTGCGCACGCCCGACCTGACCCGGGTCGCCGGCATCCTCGACGTCGTCTTCGGGCCGGTCGCCGGTGTCCTGATCGTCGCGTTTCTCGCGGCCACGCTCGCCCTCACGGGACGGGTGCGCGCGGCCGTTATGGCGACCCTGGTGGTCGCGGCCGGCTGGACCACCAGCGCGATCTTCAAGCAGATCATCGCCCGGCCCCGGCCACCGGTCGCGGACCAGCTTCTGCTGGAGACCGGCCACGACAGCTTTCCCAGCGGGCATGTCGCGCTCACGCTGTCCCTGGCGGTCGCCGCCGCCTTCCTCGCCGTCCGTACGCGCTGGTTCGCCCTCGTGGTGTGCGCCGGAGGCGTTCTGGTCGTGGCGCAGGCGTTCGCCCGCATGTACCTCGGGGTCCATTACCCCACCGACGTGGTCGGCTCCCTGCTGTCGGCCACCGCGGGCACCACGGCCATCATCGCTCTGCGGAGTCCTGTCGGCAGCGTTGCCGACCGCCTTCCCTTCCTCTCCGGACGCGGCGCTCGCGACCACAGGTGAAATGCCGCCGCGCTCTTCGTCCTTCCGTACGGGCAGCTCTGGCTGCGAAGGTACGCGACTTTTGCCGAAAGCGGAAGCAGTAATCTCGCGCTGTCGGCCGCTTTTGTCGGTACGGATGGAAAGTTGAGCTGATCGTTGACAAAGTTCTGAGGTGCAGCTCACACTTCCCTGAGTCATCGCGTTGGGCTGGGATGGGGCTCGTGGGTCGGCGTCGCAGCGCGATGGGCTTCTGTCCGACCGACAAGAGGAGTGACATGCCATCCTCTCGACCACGTCCCAGGCCGCGATCTCGTTCCGCCCTGGCCTCCGCCGTGCTCACGGTGCCGGCCCTGTTGCTCGGCGCGCCGGGTGTGGCCCTCGCCGCGGAGTCCGGAGCGGCGCCCGTCCTCGACACGGCCACGCTGTCGCCGGTCGCCGAGGTGCTGAACTACAACGGCGCGACCACCACCGCGTACACGCCGTCGAGCACGACCGGGACCAACGGCTGGTTCACCGGCGGCGAGGTGACGTTGCGTCTGTCCGCGACGGACGACGACGCCGTCGCGTCCTTCCGGGTGACGGTCGGGTCGGACCCCGCCGTGGAGGTGCCGGCCGTACGGAACGGCGCGCGCGGCACGGCCGACTACGTCATCAAGGGCGATCGCAACAGCACCGTCCGCTACAGCGCCGTCGACGCGGCCGGCAACGCGTCGGCCGCCAAGACGGTCACGGTGAGGATCGACACCAAGCCGCCGGTCGCCGCCTGGCCCGGCGTCGCGAACGGCAAGGTGCCCCACAGCGCGCTCGCCTCCTCCATCACGCCGACGCGTACTGACCCCACCCCGGGCTCGGGCGGCGCCGCGGTGCGGGACATGTGGATCGACGGCACGTGGACCTACCCGCTGCCGCTGGACCCGGCCACTCTGTCCGTCGGCGGGCACACGTGGGCGGTCAACCTCGGCGACTCCGCCGGCAACGGGGCCAAATACACCCTGACCTTCCAGATCACCACCTCGGTCGCGGACCTGCGCGCCCTGGTCCAGCGCTACGTCGCCGCGGGCAAGGTCTCCTCGCCGAACGGCGACCGCCTGCTGGCCCTGCTCGCCGAGGCGGACGGCGGCGACGCCCAAGCCGCGCTGACGCGCTTCGGCCGGCTCGCCGGCGAGGTCGTGCCCGAGGGCCACATGCGCGACTCCCTCGTGAAGGACGCCGCCTACCTGGTGGAGGAGCTCCGGGGAGTCAAGCACCCCGACATCGCCACCGGCGTCACGGTGAGCGAGGGGCAGGGCATGGCCCGGTATCCGTTCCGGGTCCCGGCCGAGCCGGTGCGCAACGAGAAGCCGAAGTTCAAGATCCTTCTCTTCGGGCCGAAGCCCGGCGCCTTCCGGCACGAGCACATCCCGCTGACCATGTCCGTGATCCAGGACATGGGCCGGGCCAACAACTTCGACGTCGACGTGTACGACTACCTGAGCCCCGACGTGTCGGTCCCGAACCCCTTCGAGAGCATCGAGCGCCTGTCGCAGTACGACGCGATCGTGGGCGTCTCCAGCGTCGGCAACGACACGTTCTCCACGGCGCGTCCCTCGGGGGCCGACCCGAACGTCAAGGTGAACGAGCAGGCCGTCCTCAAGCAGTACATCAACAACGGCGGCGGCTTCGTCGCCCTGCACGGCGCCACCGACTCCATGCACCAGTGGGACTGGTACAAGGGCCTGGCCGGCGGCGAGTTCGACAACCACGGGTCCAACGGCGGCGGCATCCAGAACACCTGCGGAGCCTGCAACATCGGCGAGCTGGTGACCGAGGACGGCACCAACCCGGCCACCCGGCAGTTCCCGGAGAAGTTGAAGATCGTCGACGAGCTGTACAACTGGACCTTCCTGCCGCGCGAGAAGGTGCACGTCCTGCAGACGCTGAACGAGTCGACCTACGTCGGCAGCATCGGGGCCGGCGCCGGCCGGATCGAGGGCGCCGACCACCCGATCTCGTGGTGTCAGAACTACGACGGCGGGCGCTCGTTCACCCAGGCGCTCCTGCACAACTGGGAGAACACCCTCGAGCCGCTGTTCCAGCAGAACATCCTGGAGGGCGTCAAGTGGGCGGCCGGTCAGACCGAGGCGAACTGCGTCACCCATGACGAGCTGCGCAAGCTCGTCGCCGCCGGTGCGGCGGACGGGTCCGTCGGCGCCGACCTGGCCTCCGGGCTGAGCCAGGCGCTCGGCGCGTCGTACGACGCGTACCTCGTCAAGGACTACGCCGGCGCCCTCGCGCAGGCGAAGACCTTCCGCCATCTGGTCGACGCCAATCTCCACGGGCCGGGCCAGGCCACGCTCCGCACGCGGGCCGACGAGCTGGTCTCGTGGATGAAGGTGCTCGACGACAAGGGCGCGACGCTGCGGTTCACGTCCCAGCCGAAGTCGAGGTCCGTCGGCGCCGGCGAGGACGCGGTGTTCTCCGCTCCCGCCGAGGGCCGGAACGTCGCCTACCAGTGGCAGGTGAAGTCGCCGGGCTCGGCGGAGTGGACCGACGTGGCCGGGCAGACGTCCTTCGCGATCGTCGTCACGGCGACGCCCGAGCTCTCCGGCTCCGAGTATCGGGTCCGCGTGTCCGACCCGACCGGCGAGCTGTTCTCCCGCTCGGCGTCCCTCAAGGTCAGCGGCCGCTGACCAGGACCTGTCGCAGTGGCTCGGGCGTGATCGGCGCCCGGGCCGCCGCGACGGCGGTTCCGCCGGCCCGAGCCGGCCACGGAAGGCCGTCCCGAGCCGCCGAGTGAGCCCGGGCGGGGTGCCCGCCCGCCGACCGGACAGGAGTGGATCGATGCGTCACGCCCTCACACGGGCCGCACTCGCCCTGACGTCGCTCGTGTGCTGCGGCGCGTGCGGTGCGACGTCCGCCGCCGCGCTCGGTTCCCGGCCGGACGGCTCACCGCAGGCGGCGGTGTCGTCGCTCTCGGCCCCTGCGTCCATCTCGGCGTCGGGCCCTGCGCCGGGCTCGGCCGGGACGGTGTCGTCGCCGGTCGACTGCCGCACCGGGCCGCGCGCGCCCGCCGGCGAGGCCGGTCCGTGGACGCATCCGGCCCAGTCCTTCTACGGCCCGTCCGACAAGGACAGGCCGACGAGGGCCAGCCTGGAACACCTGCTGGTCAGTGACAACGCCGTAGTGATCGAGTACTCGCCGCGGCTGCCGGAGGCGTCGATCCAGGCGCTTCGCGAGTGGACGTATCTGCAGACCGCGACGGTGGCCGTGCCGGGCGGACGCGAACCGGCCCTGCGTGCCGCGACCGCCTCGACAGAGCTCACGTGCGACGGCGTGGACACGATCCGGCTCTCGGCGCTGGCCGGGACGAGAACCTTCGGCCGGGTGACCGAACACGGCGACACCGACGAAAAGTGATCCCCGTGTCTTCCGCGGGCCGCGGAGTTCGGCCGAGTTGTCAATGAAAGTTTCATTACCGGGCGGTGTCGGGATCCGGCCGGGCTTCCTCACAAATCCTTCTCCGATGAGCGGTCGCGGCGAAATTCCGGGCGGTGCCGGGGTTCGTAAGGATGACGGCTCGGGCGTCCCCCGGTGAGAAACTTGGGAGATGGAGACTTCGGTGCCAGGGCGAGCCGAAACGCGGCTCCAGGCCAAAATACTTACGCGATTGCGTGACGGTGGTCCGCAATCTCGCATTCAGCTGTCGGAACACTTCGAAGTGTCACGTACGACGATCGGGGCGGAACTCGGCCGGCTCAAGGCGCTTCAACTCGTCGAGGAAATCGGCCCGGCCGCGTCTCGTGGAGGCCGCCGGTCGACCGTCATCGATCTCGCCGGCCGGGTTCGATTCGTCGGCATCGCCGTCGGCGCTACCTCGGTCTCCACGGCGGTCACCGACGGCAGGCTGCGGGTTCTCGCGTTCGAACGCACGGAATGCGACCTACGCCAGGGCCCCGAGCCCGTGATCGAACTCGCCATGGAACAGAGCCGCCGGCTGCTCCTGAAATTGGGAGTGGACAAGCCGATGGGAGTCGGCGTCGGTGTGCCCGGCCCCGTGGACTTCTCCCGCGGTATCCCGGTGTCGCCACCGATCATGCCGGGGTGGGACGGTTATCCGGTCCGCGATGTCCTCGGCGGGCAGTTCGATTGTCCGGTCGTACTGGACAACGATGTCAATGTAATGGCCCTGGGCGAACAACACGCGGGTGCGGCGAGCACGGTCGAGAACTTCCTGTTCGTCAAGGTCGGCACGGGCATCGGCTGCGGAATCGTCGCCAAGGGCGAGCTCTATCGCGGCGTGGACGGGTGCGCGGGGGATATCGGGCACATACCGGTCGCCGACTCTGGCGAGATCTGCGCCTGTGGCAATACGGGCTGCCTGGAGGCGACCTTCGGCGGCGACGCGCTGGCTCGTGACGCGCTCGCCGTGGCCCGCTCGGGGCGCTCGCCCCTGCTCGGGGAACTCCTCGAACGCGACGGCACGCTGACCGCCGCGCAGGTGGGCGAGGCGGTCGCCGCCGGTGACGCGGCGTCCGTCCAGATGGTGCGCGACGGCGGACGACGCGTGGGGGAGGTGCTGGCGGGCCTGGTGTCGTTCTTCAACCCGAGCCTCATCGTGCTGGGCGGTGGGCTCACGCTGCTGGGCCACGTCCTGCTCGCCGAGATCCGCGGCGCGATCTACCGCCGCTCGCTGCCCCTCGCCACCAGGAATCTGCCGATCATGATGAGCGACCTCGGCCCGCAGTCCGGCGTCATCGGCGCCGCCAGGCTCGTGAGCGAGGAGGTCTACGACTTCCCCGGGTGATCGGCGCTCGCATCCGGACGGCTCACCGGCGTGGACACCCGGCCGCATGGGATTGCATGATCATGCATTCCCGTGTATATATTCTACTCGTGTCCAAGGTGCTCACTTCTCTGCCTGTCGGCGAGCGTGTCGGGATCGCCTTCTCCGGCGGCCTCGACACTTCGGTAGCGGTCGCGTGGATGCGGGAGAAGGGTGCAGTGCCGTGCACCTACACCGCCGAAATCGGCCAGTACGACGAACCTGACATCGCCTCGGTGCCGGGGCGTGCCACCGCGTACGGCGCGGAGATCTCCCGGCTGGTCGACTGCCGGGCGGCCCTGGTCGAGGAGGGGCTCGCGGCCCTGGCCTGCGGGGCGTTCCACATCAGGTCCGGCGGCCGCACGTACTTCAACACCACCCCGCTCGGGCGGGCCGTCACCGGCACCCTGCTGGTGCGCGCGATGCTCGAGGACGGCGTGCAGATCTGGGGAGACGGCTCCACCTTCAAGGGCAACGACATCGAGCGGTTCTACCGCTACGGCCTGCTCGCCAACCCCTCGCTGCGGATCTACAAGCCGTGGCTGGACGCCGACTTCGTCAACGAGCTCGGCGGGCGCAAGGAGATGTCCGAGTGGCTGCTCGCCCACGGGCTGCCCTACCGCGACAGTGTGGAGAAGGCCTACTCCACCGACGCGAACATCTGGGGCGCGACGCACGAGGCCAAGTCGCTTGAGCACCTCGACACGGGCATCGAGATCGTCGATCCCATCATGGGCGTGCGCTTCTGGGACCCGGCCGTCGAGATCGTCACCGAGGACGTCACGATCGGCTTCGAGCAGGGACGCCCGGTGTCGATCAACGGCAAGGAGTTCCCCTCCGCCGTCGATCTGGTGCTGGAGGCCAACGCCATCGGCGGCCGCCACGGCCTGGGCATGTCCGACCAGATCGAGAACCGGATCATCGAGGCCAAGAGCCGGGGCATCTACGAGGCGCCGGGCATGGCGCTGCTGCACGCGGCCTACGAGCGGCTGGTCAACGCGATCCACAACGAGGACACCCTCGCCAGCTACCACATCGAGGGGCGGCGGCTCGGCAGGCTGCTCTACGAGGGCCGCTGGCTGGACCCGCAGGCGCTGATGCTGCGCGAGTCGCTGCAGCGCTGGGTCGGCATGGCGGTGACCGGACAGGTGACCCTGCGGTTGCGGCGTGGCGAGGACTACTCCGTGCTGGACACGTCCGGGCCGGCGTTCAGCTACCACCCGGACAAGCTCTCCATGGAGCGCACCGAGGACTCCGCCTTCGGCCCGGTGGACCGCATCGGGCAGCTGACGATGCGCAACCTCGACATCGCCGACTCTCGCGCCAAGCTGGAGCAGTACGCCAGGCTCGGCATGGTCGGCAGCCAGCAGCCGGCGTTGATCGGCGCCGCCCAGGCGGCCTCGACCGGGCTGATCGGCGCGATGCCCGAGGGTGGGGCAGAGGCGATCGCCTCTCGCGGCGAGGCCTCCACCGAGGAGGAGCTCCTCGACCAGGCCGCCATGGAGCTCGGCACCGACTGACGGCCACGACCGGGCGCCCGCTGTTGACGGGCGCCCCGGCACGTGCGACACGGGCGAGGTTGCGATCCGCGGGCCGGACGCGCGAACCGGCGGTCGCGACCACGGCCCTGCTCCACCGCTCTGATCGAGGCCGATCATGAAGAGCGGCTATCGGCGGCGACCTCGGCAGGTCAGACGTGGGCGCGGGGAGTCAGGAGCTCGGTGATCCGGATGAACCCGTCGGCGCCGTGGCCCTGCTCGATGACGCGGCGGGCCCAGCCTTCGGCCGCGCGCATCACGCTCGCGTCGATGCCGTGGGTCTCGGAGGTGTGGACGATGTGGGCCATGGACGAGGCCGCCGAGGTGATCGGGTTGCCCTCGCCCGAGAACCCGCCGCCGTCCACCTCCTCCGCCGCCGCCTCGAAGATGGGCGGCAGGATCGCGCCGATGCCCTTGGCGAACGGCGCCAGTTCCCGCGCGGTCACCCCCTCGGCCCGCGCCACCGCCAGCGCGTGCGCGTAGCCCGCCATCGCGGTCCAGAAGACGTCGAGCAACGCGATGTCGTAGGCCGCGGCCCGGCCGGAGTCCTCCCCGAGATGGGTGTGCGTGCCGCCGAGGGCGTCCAGCACCGGCCGGTGCCGCCGGTAGAGCTCCTCCGGACCGCTGTGCAGGAACACCGCGGCCGGGGTGCCGATGGTCGTGGTCGGCGTCATGATCGCGCCGTCGAGATATCCGATGCCCTGCTCTGCCGCCCAGGCCGCGGTGCTCCGGGCGCGGTCGGGCGTGTCGGCGGTCAGGTTCACGAGCGTGCGTCCCCGGAGCGCGGCGGCGACCGCGTCGCGCCGCACGACGGCGTCCGCCGCGTCGTAGTTCACCACGCAGATCACGGTCAGCTCGCTCGCGGCGACCGCCGCCTCCGGCGTGGGGGCGGCGTACGCGCCGCGCTCGGCCAACTGGCGATCTCTGCCCGGCGTCCGGTTCCAGACCGTGGTCCGGACGCCGGCGTCCAGGAAGGCCCCGGCCAGGGCCCGGCCCATCGGCCCCAGGCCGAGCACCGTGACGGCAGACTGGTGGGCGTGCCGGCTCATATCTCAACTCCTGTGTGCATGACAGCGATGGCGCTGAACGGGATGGAAAAGTGACGCGCAGCCGCGCCAGAGACCTGAACGTCTGCGGGGTCACCGCCGCGATCGCCGTGATCGACGGCAAGTGGAAGACGATCCTGCTCTGGCTCCTGGAATCCGCTCCACGTCGTCCCGGCGAGCTGGTCCGGCGGCTGCCGGGCCTCACCGAGAAGGTGCTGACTCAGACGCTCCGGGAGATGGAGGCCGACGGGCTGGTGCACCGTGAGGTGCACGACGGCCGTCCGCTGAAGACCGTGTACTCACTGACCGATTTCGGCCGTGAGCTCTCCGAGGCGCTGGCGCCGCTGTCCGACTGGGGACATCGCCGCCTGGAGAAGCTGGCCCGGGAGACGCCGGCCCGGGAGAAGCCGACGGGAGAGGCGCAGCCAGGGTCTCTGCCGGTCTCCTGACACACCGCCGTCACCCCCGTTCCGTTCCCGCCTGGAATCCAGCGGCCTTCCGGCCGCCGGGAACCAAGCTTCACGCCGCTCCGGCCCGGCGGACAAGTACCCACAAAAAGGTGGGTAGCCGCGAAGCTCGCGGACGACTTCGCCGCCCTGCTGGGCGACGAGCGGGCGGGGTTCTGGCGCCTGGCCCCCGCGGCCGGCGGGCTCCACGAGCACGTTGGAGGTGAGCGCTGATGCTCGCTCTCACCGTCGTTCCGCTGCGGAAGGACTCCCTGGCCGTCACCGAGGTCCCCGATCCCCAGCCGGGCGAGGGGGACCTGCTCGTCGACGCTCTCGCCGTCGGCGTCTGCGGCACCGACAAGGAGATCGCCGCCGGGGAGTACGGCTGGGCCCCGCCCGGCCGCGACCGCCTGGTCATCGGCCACGAATCGCTGGGCAGGGTGCGGCAGGCGCCCTCCGGTAGCGGCTTCGCCCCCGGCGACCTGGTCGTCGGGGTGGTCCGGCGGCCCGACCCGGTGCCGTGCGGCGCCTGCGCACACAGGCAGTTCGACATGTGCCGCAACGGCCGCTACACCGAGCGCGGCATCAAGGAACTGGACGGATACGCCGGCCAGAGCTGGGTGGTCGAGCCCGATTACGCCGTCAGGCTGGACCCCGGACTGGCCGACGTCGGGATGCTCCTCGAACCCACCAGCGTCGTCGCCAAGGCCTGGGACGAGGTCCAGAAGGTCGGCGCCCGGGCCTGGTTCGCGCCGAAGACCGCGCTGGTCACCGGTGCCGGGCCGATCGGCCTGCTCGCCGCGTTGCTCGGGGTGCAGCGCGGGCTGGAGGTGCACGTCCTCGACCGGGTCACCGACGGCCCCAAACCGGCTCTCGTGCGGGACCTCGGCGCGGTCTACCACGCCGGGGACGCCGGCGAGGTCGCCGCGAAGGTGCGCCCCGACGTGGTCATCGAGGCGACCGGCGCCGGACCGGTCATCTTCGCCGTGGCCGCCAACACCGCGCCGTACGGCATCGTCTGCCTTACCGGCGTCTCCTCGGCCGGGCGCCGGATCACGCTCGACGCGGGCAGTCTCAACCGCGAGATCGTGCTGGAGAACGACGTGCTCATCGGCTCGGTCAACGCCAACCTCGGCCACTACGCCGCCGCGGCCGACGCCCTGGCCAAGGCCGATCTCGCCTGGCTGAACCGGCTGATCACCCGCAGGGTGCCGCTGGAGTCGTTCCGCGACGCCTTCACCGCCGGGCCGGAGGACGTCAAGGTCGTCGTCGAGCTGTGACGCTTCTCATAGCAAGAAGATCAGCATGGCGGTGAGGCCGAGGGTCACCGCCACGAAGCCGCCCGTCCTGGGCTGCCGGGCGGCCTCCCGGCGGGAGGAGATCACCAGAACGGCGCCCACGGCGAGCGCCGCCAAGAGGTGCAGGCCGTACCAGACGGGGATCGGCACCCTGGCCAGGAAGGTCCCGGACAGCAGGTCGTCGGCTGACCCGTAGCCGCCGAGCGCGGCGGCCGCGGCCAGGCCCAGCACCGGGAGCGCGTACCGGAACCGGCCGAGCAGGGCCCAGACGACGGCCCCCAGGCCGAGCAGGATCGCACAGCGGTGGTGCAGTTGCCGCATGAACAGGCCGCCGCGCACGTCCATGCTGATGTCGAGGATCGAGTGGTAGGCGGCGCTCATCTGCACACCGCGCAGCGGCTCGTAGCCGCCGGTGTAGGCGACCGTCCCGCCGCTCGGCACGTAGGAGAAGGCCAGGATGCCGCCGGTGACCAGGAAGACCGCGAAAGGTAGACGAGCATCTCACCAATCGCCTGCCTCGTCCGATCCATCGGCACATTTCAGCACATGCGCCCGCTTCAGAGCGGTGGAAACAGGTGGACCGCCTTGTCGGGTGTTTCGCGGATCGTGAGCGGAACCGGGCTGAGAGCGTCGAGGCGCTCGGCGAACTCGGCCGCGAGTCCGGTCAGGACCAGCATCCCCGCCGGGGTCTCCGATACGCGCTGCTGCGCCGTGATCAGAGCGGTGATGCCGGTGCTGTCCCAGTGGGTCACCGCCGAGAGGTCGATCACCAGCCCCGGCGCCGGTGTGCCCGAGACGAGCTCGCCGACCGTCGCGATGATCTGCGGGGCCGCCTGCTCGTCGAGGGCGCCGTCCAGCTCCAGAACGGTGTGCGATTCGAGACGGCGCAGCCGTGGAGTGGCGGACCGGCGCGACGCGGGCCCGGGGAGGGTGAAATGGGCCGGGGGCGACGGTGCCGTCGGGACCGGAGTCGATCGTGAACCGGTCGGACAGGTAGCGGGCGAGCCACAGCCCGTGCCCGTGCCTGACCGGCCATCCGGCGGCGTCGTGCCGGGACGAGCCGGGGTCGGCGACCTCGCACCGCAGCACGCCGTCGAACTGCCAGATCCTCGCCTGTCCGGTTCCCGAGCCGTGGAAGATCGCGTTGGTGGCGAGTTCGTGGACGGTGAGCACCAGGTCCACGGCCCGGCCGTGGGGAAGCCCGGCGTGGACGGCGTGTGCTTCCAGCGTCTCCCGCAGGGCGTAGAGCGAGCCGCGGTCGAACGGCTGGTCGAGGATCAGCACCGGCGTCGCGGCGGTCCGCTTCCCGCTGCCGGAGCCCGGGGCGACGTGCGTCGCATCGTTGGTTCCGTCATCACTCATGCGCGGTCACCAGGCTGATCCCGGGAATGCCCTGAGCGCCGAGCAGCACGAATCGCGGCGCGATGGCGGGGTTGCATCGCAGGACGACCGTACGGGCCGGCGCCAGGCTCCGCGCCACGTCGATGATCGTCCGGGTGCAGGAGAGGTCGATGAAGGACAGCTCGGCCATGTTGATCGTGAGCGGGCCGTCCGTCCTGATCGCCTCGGTCAGCGCCAGGGCCAGGGCGTCCTCGGCCGCCCGGTCGATCTGTCCCGCCATCCGGATGCCGGGCGGCGCGTACTGGCGGCAGATCCGCAGCAACGGGTCGTCGTAGTAGGTGGCCGCGGCGACCGCCCGCGTGTGGAACGGGGAGACCGACGCGAGGGTGACCGGGTCGAAGCGTTCCCGGTCGTACTGGCACAACACCGACACGCTGCTGTCCGACAGGATCGTCGCGATCTTCTCCTCGAAGGCGGGCAGTTGCTCCACACCGTGGACCGGCCGCAGCGCCCAGCCCATGTCGAGGGCCACCCGCAGTCCCGCGTAGCCCTCGTGCGTGGTCAGCTCCATCTGGGAGCTCAGCCACCCCATCGCGTGATCCACGTTGAAGGCCTGCCCGGACAGCAGGCCCTCCTGAGATGCGACGACGTCCATCCGGCCGCTCGCGGTGGCGGACTGCACGGCGATCCCGCGGCGGCTCAGCTCGGCCAGCGCTCCCTGCGGCTCCTCGCACAGCCAGACGACGCGCAGCCCTCCCGCCAGCCCGTCCCGTACGTACGCGGCGGTGAGGTCGAGCAGCTCTTCCGGCTCGCCGAAGGTCAGGCACGCGTGATCGTTGATCGCCAGATCTGTGATCTGCACTTCAGCACTGACGGTCACCACGCCACCATCCCCAGGCGATCCCCGCCGCCCACCGCCTCATCTGGCTACCCATCCTAGTGACGGGCATTCGTCAAGAACGGGTCTCGGCTGGGCGGGAGGAGCTACAGGTACGTTGGCGTACGGCCGGCCCGGTCGCGGAACATCCACCAGTTCCAGATCTGGGAGAGCGCCATCAGCGGCACCATGACCGCGGCGAAGCCCGCCAGAAGCCGCAGGGTGCCCGGCTCCGCCATCGCCTCCGCCAGTCGCAGGCCGGTGCCCGGAGCGCTGGAGGAGACCAGTACGAAGGGGTGCAGGCCGGCGCCGAGGGCGGCGACGGGCAGGGCGGCCGCGCACGAGGTCGCGGCGAAGGCACGGCCCGTACGGCCCGCGCGCAGCAGAGCCGCCCCGGCGAGGAGCGCGACCACCAGGGCCGCACCGGCCGCGAGGGCGGGCCAGGGGTTGACGAGGGCGTGCCGCGCCGAGGACAGGAAGCCGGTGACGAGGACGGCGGTCGCCGCCACGGCCGCCACGAGCAGGGCGCGACGGCCGGCCCTCGCCGCCCGCGCGCTGGGCTCGCCGCCGGTCCGCCACGCCAGGAAGGACGCCCCGTGCGCGAGGAACACCGCGGTGGTCGTGGCGCCGCACAGCAGCACGAAGGGATGGAGCAGATCGGCCGTTCCGAGCGAGAAGGCGTTCCGGGCGTCCAGCGGCACCCCGGCGAGGAGACGGCCGGTCACCAGCCCCCATCCCACGGCGGGCACCAGCCCGCCCAGGAAGATCAACCCATCCCAGAGACGGCGCGCCGGGGCGCCCCGGTGGCGGCTGCGCAACTGTACGGCGGCGTTGCCGACGACGATCCCCGCCAGGATCGCCGCGAACAGGAAGTACATGCCGGACAGCAGCCGTCCCTCCAGGAAGGGGAAGGCGCCGAACAGCACCCCGGCCGCGGCCACCAGCCAGACCTCGTTGCCGAGGAAGAACGGGCCGAAGGCGTTGAGCAGCGCCCGCCGCTCGCCGTCGTCACGGCCGAGCCAGGGGGTGAGCATCTGCACGCCGTAGTCGAAACCGGCCAGGACGAAGTAGCCGGCGAGCAGCAGCCCGAGCAGGGCCGGCCACACGAGTTCGAGAGTCACGAGGGCTCCTCATTCACAGGGCGAGCGACGCGGTGGGCTGCTCCGCCTGCCCGTCGCCGGGTGATCCGCCCAGGTCGGTGTCGGCCGGGCCGCGGCGGGCGTACCGGGCGATCAGCGCCCAGTCGGCGATCGCCAGCGCGAGGAACACCCCGCAGAACAGGACCAGGGACGCCGTCATCGAGCCGACGGGCGACCGTGCGGCGGCCGTCGTGAGCTCGCCGTACACCGCCCACGGCTGGCGCCCCACCTCGCGCAGCAGCCACCCGCCGAACGCGGCGACGAAGGGCAGGGGAACCGCGACCAGCATCAGGTACGCCGCCGGGCGGAACCGGAGGTACCAGTCCCGGTACAGCAGGACGAGGGCCACGACGACCAGCAGGAAGATCAGATAACCGACGCCCTGCATGACGTCGAAGGCGGTGGCGATCCAGGAGGGTGGCCGGTAGTCGCCCGCGCCGAACCGCTGCGCCAGTTGCGCCTGCACGTCCTCGACCCGCAGGGAGCCGATGTCGTCGATGTGGCCCCGCAACGTCGCCGCCTTCATCGGCTGGGTGTCCACGAGCGTCGGGATCTGCACGAAGCCGTAGTAGAGCGCGACGAACGCCGCGGGCGTGGCTGTGAACAGGCCGAGGCGCAGCGACGCGCGGAAGAACTCCCGCTCCGCCGTGCGCTTGAGGAAGTGGTAGGAGCTCACCCCGGCCACGAAGACGCCGCCGGTCATCAGCGCGGCGGTGGCGGCGTGCACCAACGCGTTGATCGCGTTGGGGTTGGTGAGCATGGCGCCGAAGTCGGTGAGGTGGGCGACGCCGCCGCGCACCTCGTGCCCCACGGGGTGCTGCAGGAAGCCGTTGGCCACCATGATCCAGTATGCCGAGGCGTAGGCGGTGAGGGTGACCAGCCAGATCAGCGTGACGTGCACGGCCTTCGGCAGCCTCCCCCAGCCGAAGATCCACATGCCCAGGAAGGTGGACTCGGCGAAGAAGGCGACGATCGTCTCGAGTGCGAGCGGGGCGCCGAAGACGTTGCCCGCGTACTCGGCCAGCCCGCTCCAGGCGAGCCCGAACTGGAACTCCATCACCAGGCCGGTGACGATGCCCAGCACGTAGTTCACGACGTAGATCTGGCCCCAGAACCGGGTCATGCGCTCCATGAGCGGTGCGCCGCCGAGGGCGTGCCGGGTGTGCATCACCGCGATCAGCGGGGCGAGGCCGAGGGTGAGCATCACGAACAGCCAGTGGAAACCGGCCGTCGTCGCGAACTGGAGGCGCGCCAGCGTCTCGTCCGTCATCGGCGGCCGCCCGTCACCCCGCGAGGAGAGGTCCGGAGCGCGTGGTGGAGCGACAAATCAGCCCTTTCCTCGCAAAGTCCGCAAGAGTGGACGGATCATATCCTCACAACCACGTCTCGCGGCAGGTGATCGGGGCCGCGGCCCGATCAGGAGGATGAGGGGCTCGTGCCGGCGGAGCCGAACAGGATGCCGTCGAGCGTCATGGTGAGGTAGCGGGTCAGTTCGTCGGCGGACATGGCCGCGATGGGACCGTCCGCCAGGACGTACCGGCTGAACGTCACCCCGATGAGGTGCGCACCGAGCAGGTCGACCCGCAGTGCGACGTCCGGGCCGGTGAGCACGGTGCGGTAGGCGGCGATGCTCTCCTCGCGCATGGCCCGCAGCAGTGCCTTGGCGGCTTCCTGATCGCCGGCGGCGCTGCGTACGAGGGCGATGAAGGGATCGGCGCTGTCGGCCGACTCCATGCGGGCGACGTAGGCGCGGGCGACCCGCTCGGCCAGTCCCTCGGCGTCCCCCCGGACGCTGTCGGCGAGGTCCCGCGTCCCCGGCACGGCGGCGAGGAACAGTTGCTCCTTGGACGAGAAGTGCATCACCACGAGCCCGTGGGTCACCCCGGCCCGCTGCGCGATCTCCCTGATGGTCGCCTTCGCGTACCCGCGCTCGGCGAAGACCGAGCGGGCCGCGGCGAGGATGGCGGCTCGTCGTGCCTCGGGGTCGCGCACCCGCTTCCTCGCGGGCGCCGGCTCCGCGGCGTTCGACTGCGACGCGTCAGACACCATGCGCCTTACTGTACACGTGGACAGTAGCGGCGAGGCAGGCGTAGATTAATGACCAGATGGTCATTAGGGACCTTGCAAACCAGGAGTGATCGCGATGAATCTCGCCCCGCTTTCCCCCGACGACACCACCGTGGTCCTGGTCGACTACGCCGTCGGTTTCGCCAACCTGCTCCGCTCGCACGACCTGCGCGAGCACATCGCCAACGTCGTGGGCCTCGCCAAGACCGCCACGTTGTACGGCAGCGGCCTGGTCGTGACCAACGGCGAGGCGTCCAAACCCTCGGGCCCGCTCTATCCGGAACTGCTGGAGGTCATCGGCGACCGGCCGGTCATCGAGCGCACGACGGCGTTCAACTCCTTCCTCGACCCGGCCTTCGCCGAGGCCGTCCGTGCCACCGGCAGCCGCAGGCTGGTCATCGGCGGCATCGCCACCGACGGCTGCGTGCTGCAGACCGCGCTGGGCGCGTTGCGCGAGGGCTACGAGGCGTACGTCGTGGTGGACGCGACGGCGAGCCTCAGCAGGGAGGCGCACGACGCGGCGGTGCAGCGGATGACGATGTCCGGCGTCGTGCCGGTCACCTGGTGGTCGCTGGCCGCCGAGTTCCAGTTGGAGCCGCGCTTCGCCGACGCGCCGTACCGCACGCAGTTGATGGCCGAGTTCCAGCCGGCCATGACGATGGCGGGCCGCACGTTCTTCGCCGGTGTGCACCAGGGGCGGCTCGCACCCACGACGGCCTGAACACGGCGTTCAGCGGCGGAGCCGGGTCACGGCGGCGTACAGGGCCAGGGAGAGGGCCGCCCAGGTCAGGGTGGCGATCGTGAGGGACAGCCACAGCGGCCAGAGGGTCACCGTGAGCGCCACGACGACGGCGAAGCCGATAAGGCCGAGGGTGCCGAAGGTCGCGCCCGCCACGTCCTGTCCGGCCTGGCGCACGCCCTCCTCCTTGGCGATGAGGGTGACACTCGCCAGCAGGATCGCCGGGAACGCGAGGAAGAGCCCGCCCGCGCGCGGGCCGGCCAGCACGGACACCACCCCGGCGAGCGCCGACACTCCGGCGCCGAACGCGAACCGGACCGCCCAGTCGCGCCGGGGTGGTCGCCTCAGCTCACTGAGCCGCAGCCGCACCTTCCGGCCGTCGCCGGGAGCCGGGCCGTCGTCACGACGGGCGCTCATGACGGGTGCACCGGTGGCGGGGAGAGTTCCGGAGCCGCCGGCCATGGGAGCGGAGCGGGGACCGCCGTGGTCCGGATGCCGAGCAGGCCCTGAGGCGCCAGCGCGTACCCGGCGGCCACGGCGGCGCCCCAGACGGCGAGCGCGGCCAGGGCCCCCCACCAGGCGCCCCACCTGCGCAGCAGGGGAACGGCGATCAGGCAGTAGAGGGTGAAACCGACCGCGCCGATCTGCATGCCCCGGGCCGAGGCGAGGACGTCGGGGACGCCCGCGATGCCCGCGGTGACGATGAGGCTGGCCAGGGCCACAGAAGGGGCGGCGCAGAACACCCCGGCGAGCCGTTTCGGCGTCAGCATCTCGGCCAGAGCCGCGAAGGCCAGCACGAAGACGCCCCCGGCCAGCGCCTTCAGGACGACCTCCACGATCTGGTCGGTCACCTCGCCCACGCCGCGTCCCCTCCCCGGAACCGACACAGATGTTCGGGGGGCGCCGCTCGCCGGTTGAACCGCGTTGATTTCCGGCGCGGGAACGCCCGAAACCCCCGGCGTGGGCCGCGTACAGAGCCCGTCAATACTCGGTTCGAACCCGTATGAAACCCGTCAAGAGCGGCCAAATGCCCCCGATCTCGGACTTTGCTTGTGCTGAGACGCCGTAGGCCTGCGGACGTAATCACAACCGAGGAGTGAGGATGGCGGACGTCATCTTCGTCGCTCTGACGATCGCGGTGTTCACGATTTTCGGGCTCGTCGTGAGGGCGGTGGAGCGACTGTGAGCGTGATCAACGCCGTCGGTCTCGGCGTGGCCGCGGCGCTGCTGGTCTTCATGGTCGCGGCCCTGCTGTTCCCGGAGCGCTTCTGATGGGCGCGGCAGCGGCAGGGGCCGTGCTCGCGCTGTCCGTCGTCGCGGTGCTCGCCGTGGTGTACCTGCTGCTGGGCGACTACCTGTACCGGGTCTACACCGGCACCCGCCACAGCGCGGCCGAGCGCCTCGTCTACCGCCTCGTCGGCGTGCGGCCGGACGCCGAGCAGCCCTGGGCGGTCTACGCACGCGCCCTGCTGGCCTTCTCCGCGGTCTCCGTACTCGTCGTGTACGGCATACAGCGCCTGCAGGACAGGCTGGTCCTCGGTCTCGGACGGCCACCGGTCCCGGCCCACGTCGCCTGGAACACGGCCGTCAGCTTCGTGACGAACACCAACTGGCAGGCGTACTCGGGTGAGTCCACGATGGGCCACCTGGTGCAGATGGCCGG